>QHXG01000221.1 GCA_003222845.1 Acidobacteriota bacterium
TATTACTTCGGCACGCCGGGCGGTGGCTTGTGGAAGACGACAGATGGTGGGCGCATGTGGAAGCCGATCTTTGATGATGTGCATGTGCCGTCGATCAGCGCGTTGGCGGTCGCGGCTTCCGACGCGGACGTGATCTATGTCGGCACAGGTGAGTATCTGGAAGGCAATGGCATCTACAAATCAATTGACGGTGGCGCGACCTGGATAAATGTCGGATTGAGAGATGTCCATCACATCTCTTCGATCATCATCTCCTCGCGCGATCCGAACATTGTCCTGGTTGGTAGCTACGACATCTTCGGAGCCGGTCCGCAGCACGGTTTGTTTAAGACGACGGACGGAGGCAAAACCTGGAACCGAGTCTTTTTTAAGGATGACAAGACCGCTATCGTCGATATCTGCCCCGCGCCTGACGACGCGCGAACAGTTTACGCGGCGACTTTTAGCTCTCAATTCGATCCGGTCAGCAGACGGCCAATGACGAGTGAGTCGCAAGTTTACAAATCGACTGATGAGGGAACGACGTGGCAACCAGTCGGCGGCGCGGGCTTGCCTAACAATCCGCGCGGTCGCGTCGGCGTGGCCGTGGCGCCGAACACCCAAGGCCGACTCGTGTACGCGATCATGAATCAGGGATTCTGGCGCTCAGATGACGGCGGCGCGACGTGGCAGCAAAGCACGAAGGATCCGCGCGTTGTCGGCAGCGGCTATTTCAGTCGCGTTTATGTCGATCCGAAAAACGCGGATGTGGTTTACGTGATGCAGACCTCGACGTATCGCTCCCTCGATGGCGGCAGAACCTTCGCGGCTTGGAAAGGGGAGCCAAGCGGCGAAGACGATCACGTGCTCTGGATCGATCCAAATGATTCGCAGCGAATCCTGGAAGGCACAGACCAGGGCGCCGTGATCACGCTCGACGGTGGGAGCACTTGGAGTGAATGGTTCAATCAACCGACAGGTGAGATGTATCACGTCATTACCGATAACGCGTTTCCTTATCGCTTGTACGCATCACAGCAAGACAGCGGCTCAGTCGCAGTGCTCTCGCGCAGCGACTTTGGAATGATCACCTACCGGGATTGGTTTTCGACCGGCGCATTCGAAAGCGGTTACATCGCTCCCGATCTACTGAATCCGAATCTGGTTTATTCGGTTGGCTGGTATGGCACGGTGTTCAGATTGGATCGCACCACCGGACAGATCGCAACCGTATTTGCGCCTGGCGCGAAGTATCGCTACACGTGGGAGACGCCCCTGGTTTTTTCGCCGCGCGATCCGAAGACGCTTTACGTTGGCATGCAGTATGTCTTGAAGTCGGGTGACGGCGCGCAAACCTGGGCCGAAATCAGTCCTGATCTCACTGAGAAGACCCCATCACCTAAACCAACGGGAGTGATTCAGACAATTGCACCGTCCGCGGTGCAAGCGGAAGAGGTTTGGATTGGGACGAGCACAGGCTTGGTGCAGTTCACGCGAAACGACGGTGCAAATTGGAATAATGTTACGCCAACCGAGATGCCTGCGAATAGCAGCATTACCTTGATCGAAGCTTCGCCAACCGATGCAGAGTCAAGTTACGTCATTGCGTCGGCGCGCAATGACTCGCACCCTTACATTTTCCGTACTCACGACGCCGGCAAGACGTGGCAGAAGATCGTTATCGGGCTCGCCGAATCAGGAATCGCTCGCGTCGTACGCGAAGATCCGGCGCGCAAAGGATTGATCTATGCAGGAACCGAAACCGGTGTGTATGTTTCGCTCGACGGCGGAGATCACTGGCAGCCTTTGCAACTCAACCTGCCGACGGTTTCCGTTCGCGATCTAAACGTGAAGGGGAACGATCTGGTTGCGGCGACATATGGCCGAGCACTTTGGATTCTCGACGATTTATCGCCGCTGAGGCAGAGCGGCGATGAAGCGACGAAGGACAATACGCGCCTGTTCAAGCCCGAAACGGCGGTGCGCGTGCATTGGGACAATCATCCGGACACACCTTTGCCGCCGGATACCCCACACGGGGACAATCCGCCGGACGGAGCGATCATTTATTACTACTTGAAAACTCCGGCGAAGAAGATCACGCTCGAGATTCGTGATGCGCATGACAACCTTGTCCGAAGCTTCTCGAACATACCCTCGCCCATCGATTCGCGACCAAAGAACGTTCCCGATTACTGGTTCGAACCGTCGGAAGTATTAACAACCAAGGTTGGGCTGAATCGTTTCGTCTGGAATCTCCAATGGCCGCATCCTGACACGCTGGCCTATAGCTTTCGCGGCACGCCCCTCGATTACATCGAGTACACGCTTCCTGATCATGCAGTCGCGGGCAACACGCCGGTGAATCAACCGTCAGGGCCGTTCGCCGTGCCGGGACGCTACAATGTTGTCCTAACAGTCGACGGTCACACGTACCGACAATCCTTGATGCTCGCACTCGATCCGCGCCTGCATGTGTCGCGAACTGATCTCGAAGCACAATCTGATCTAGCAAAACAGATGGATGAGTGGATGAATATGAGTTATCGCGCTTACCGCGAGGTAGCCAGTTTGCGGGCTGCTCTGGATGCTACGGCTAAGAAGCTGCCGGGCGATTCACAGATGCTTACGTTGGCAAAGGAACTCGGGGAAATTCAGAACGGCACGAACGCAGCCCCCGGCTTCGGCTTCGTAAACCGCGACCTCGCGAGGTTTGTTACGATGATTCAGAGCGGCGATATGCGCCCAGCAGCATCTGCCGTCGAAAGCGCGGCGATCGAATGCAGCGCTCTGAAAAACGATTTGGCGCGATGGCGACAGATTAACCAGGAAAAATTGCCGAACTTAAACGCGCTTCTCAAGCAGAACAAGATCGAATTGCTGCGGACGGTTACTGTCCAGGATGATCCAAGATGTCCAAATCGGTAGAATCGCCGAAGATGTCTGACCGCCGCCGACATCGTGAAGTGCCGGAAGAGCGTCGCGCCGCGGAGCATCTCGACAACGAGCGCACCTTTCTCGCCTGGGTGCGCACTAATGTCGCACTCATCAGTCTCGGAATTGTGCTGGCGCGACTGAGCCCATCGCTGAGCGCGGCGGGCGCAGTTAACGCCGGCCGTATCACTGCGAAAACGGTCCCGCTGGGCATCGTCCTGGTGGTTTTCGGAACTTTAGTTACGGTATTGGCAGCTTGGCGCTATGACAAAGTAAATCGCGAGATTGAAGCAGGCTTCGTGAAGACGGATCGCGCGCTGGTTTGGTTCGTCACGCTCGCGATCGTGCTGTTGTCGGCTGCGGCAATCGCTTACATGCTTCTTGAATAGAGTCGATATTTTTCTAGATCATGCTCTTAACTTTCATGGGTTCGCGGTCTAATCTGATTGGTCCGCCGTCTGTCACCGCACCGAGACTGCTGCTGGAAACCTGACTTGCGTATTTCGCTAACACGCCAGTTTGGTAACGCGCAACCGGAGGACGCCAGGACGCGCGGCGACGATCCAACTCTGCCTCAGGAACGTTAAGTTGCAGCAGGCGCGACTCAGAATCGATCGTGATCGTTCTTCGACGAGCGCGATCATCCCGCCGACTGCCGCCTCGGGCGCGACGTGTCCGACGACCATGCCGTACGTGCCGCCAGAAAATCGTCCATCGGTGATCAAGCCGACTGAGTCACCCAGCCCGGCGCCGATGATCGCGGAAGTTGGCGCCAGCATCTCACGCATGCCGGGCCCGCCCTTCGGCCCTTCGTAACGAATGACGATTACGTCGCCGGTCTCTATTGCTCCTGAGAGGATTACCTGCAAGCAGTGCTCTTCCGAATCGAATACCCGAGCGGGGCCCGTGATGCGATGATTCTTGACGCCGGTAATCTTCGCTACTGCTCCTTCGGTTGCAAGATTACCTTTCAAAATTGCGAGATGACCTTGCGGGTAAACCGGATTGGCCCAGGGACGAATTACATCCTGATCTGCACGCGGCTTTTCCGGCACATCCTTCAGCACTTCCGCTACAGCACTTCCGCTACAGTTTGACCCGTGATGGTGAGGGCATCGCTATGCAGTGCGTCATGAATCAGGAGCATCTTCATCACCTGCGGGATTCCGCCCCCGCGATGCAGATCGGTGGCTACGTAACGTCCCGAAGGTTTCAGATCGCAGAGCACGGGAACGCGCGAGCGAATTCCTTCAAAGTCATCAAGAGATAGAGACACGTTGGCGGCGTGGGCTATGGCCAGCAGATGCAACACGGCGTTAGTTGAACCGCCAACTGCCATCACGACCGCGATCGCATTTTCAAACGCTTTTCGGGTAAGAATCTGTCGCGGCAGTATCTGTCTGTGAATCGCCGCAGCGAGCGCTTCGCCAGAGCGCGCTGCGCTGTCAGCTTTCTCGTCATCTTCCGCCGCCATCGTGGAAGAAAATGGAAGACTCAAGCCCATTGCCTCGATGGCTGACGACATTGTGTTCGCCGTAAACATGCCACCGCAAGAACCGGCGCCGGGACACGCGCGTCGTTCCACTTCCAATAACTCGTTTTCGCTGATGCGATGCGCGCAGTATTGGCCCACAGCTTCAAAGGCGCTAACGATGGTAAGGTCTTGTCCGTCGTAGTGGCCCGCTTTGATCGTGCCGCCGTAAACAAAGATCGAAGGAATGTTCAGACGCGCGATTGCAATCATCGCGCCCGGCATGTTTTTGTCACAGCCACCGACCGCGAGCAGACCATCAACACTCTGCGCCTGGCACACGGTTTCGATCGAATCGGCGATCACTTCGCGTGAGACGAGGCTGTATTTCATGCCTTCAGTGCCCATTGAGATGCCGTCGCTAACCGTGATCGTACCGAACACTTGCGGCATCGTCCCCGCTTGTCTCAATGAAGCGACCGCGCGATCCGTAAGAAGATTGAGACCTATGTTGCAGGGCGTGATGGTGCTGTAGCCGTTCGCGACTGCGACGATCGGTTTATCGAAATCGCCATCGCCAAAGCCGACGGCGCGCAACATGGCGCGATTCGGCGCGCGCTCGACTCCATGGGTTATCGTGCGGCTTCGGATATTGTCCTTTGGCATAAATGTCGAGAAGCCCATAAAATGGGCTCAAGAATTAACCACATTCAACGATCCCAGGCGTGAACGCCTGGGCTAGAGAAAAGCTCTTATTGTCTTCGTCACGCCTTATGTCTACCGAGTGAAGCCAATGAGCGTATCGCTGATCACGACCCGATGTTGCAGCAAAGAATGCTCGTTGAATCTCTTGAGTCACAGGCCCACGCGAGCCGCGACCGATCGGTATCATGTCAACTTCGCTGATTGGCGTCACTTCCGCGGCCGTGCCCGTGAAAAACGCTTCGTCGGCCGATAGCAAGTCATCAAGCTCTAGCGCTTTAATTTCAACTGGGCAACCCAGATCGCCAGCGATCTGCAACACTGCGTCGCGCGTGATACCGAGCAGAATTGAGTGGCGGTCGTCGTTGGTTAGCAACTGCCCATCGCGTACGATGAAGATATTTTCACCTGACCCTTCGGCCAGATTGCCTTCCGAATCCAACAGCAAAGCTTCGGCGTAACCGCGATCGATTGCGTCACGCACTGCCAGCATCGAATTGAGATATTGGCCGCAGGCCTTGGCCGTTGTTGGCATCATGCGCGATTGAAACTTTCGCCATGGCGAGACGGTCACGCGCACGCCCTGCTCAAGTCCGGCAGCGCCCAGGTAAGTGGCCCAGGGCCAGGCAAGAATCACGACTTCGACGGGACAATTGCGCGGATGCACGTTAAGGCTGCCGCTGCCGAAATAGCAGATTGGCCGGACATAACAACTGTCGAAGTCGTTTCGCCGGATAACCTCACACACCGCCTCACTCAATTCCGCTGGCGTGTAGGGAATTTCGAGTCCGTAGATTTCCGCGGACGAATAAAGACGATCAAGATGCGCGTCGAGACGAAAGACGGCCGCTCCATCCGGCGTTTCATAGCAGCGCATTCCTTCAAAGACGCCGCTGCCATAATGAAGTGCGTGCGCGGAAACATGCGTGGTCGCCCTGCTCCACGGGACGAGGCCGCCATTCATCCAGACCCATTTCGTTTGCTCGAATGACACCGGTTTGTTTATTTTCAGACTGCCCAAAGAAATTGGTCGGGGTCAGCGTGCAGCGGGCGATCCGCGCCCGTCAGCCAATCGCTGCGCCTGGGCGCGCAAATGTCGAGAGCGACTGTATCTTCGAGAGCTTCGGATGAATGTTCGACTCCCGGCGGGATGTTGAGCATCTGGTTCGCCGATATCGTTACCGCTCCGCTAGGCAAATAGAACCGCCATGTCCCCTCGAGGACGAGGATCATCTCTTCGTTGTCATGACTGTGCGAATGGGTAATCGCGCCCTCTTTAACTTCGACTCTGGCGACCGTGATGTTTTCACCAACCGCAACTTTTCGCTGATAGAGATCGGTGATCTCTTCCGCGCTCATTGAATCCCAATCGTAGAATCCCATTTGTCAACCTCCTCGTTTATTTGGAGTGCGCCGGCAGAGCGAAGCGGCGACGGCGCTTTGGATATAGCTGTCTCCTGGATAAAAAAGATAGATCAAAAGCGCCGTCGCCGCTTCGCTCTGCCGGCGCACTCCAAATTAGTTCTTTGCTTTATCAACCAGCCGTCCTTCGGAGAGCCATGGCATCATCTCGCGCAGTTGAGCGCCGACGCGTTCAATCTGATGCTCGCGAGTCTGCCCCTCCAGCTCGCGAAAACGCGTGCGTCCGTTGCGGTTCTCTTTCATCCACTCGTTGGCGAACGCGCCTGATTGAACTTCAGACAGCAGGCCCTTCATGCGGCGCTTCGTCTCGTCGTTGATCACCATGGGCCCGCGCGTCATGTCACCGTACTGGGCCGTGTTCGAGACTGAATAGCGCATCTCTGAAATGCCGCCTTCGTACATCAGATCGACGATTAATTTCATTTCATGCAGGCATTCGAAGTAAGCCATCTCCGGCGCATAGCCGGCTTCGACCAGCGTCTCGAAACCAGCTTTGATAAGCGCAGTCAAGCCGCCGCAGAGCACCGCCTGCTCGCCGAACAAATCTGTTTCGGTCTCTTCGCGAAAATTCGTTTCGATGACTCCCGCACGGCCGCCGCCAATGGCCGAGGCGTACGCGAGTCCAACCTCTTTCGTGGCACCGGTCGGATCTTGATGAACGGCGAGCAGGCAAGGCACTCCCGCACCGCGCTGATATTCTCGCCGCACCAGATGCCCCGGCCCTTTCGGCGCCACCATGAAAACATTCACGTCATCCGGCGGTTTGATAAATCCGTAATGAATCGAGAAGCCATGCGAGAACGCGAGATATTTTCCCGGCGTCATCGATTCGGCGATCTCGCGCGCGTAAACTTCGGGCGCCAGTTCGTCAGGCACGAGCATCATCACGATGTCAGCTTCCGCGGCTGCCGTCGCCACCGGTTGTACCTGCAGGCCGGCGGCTTCGGCCTTCGCAAACGACGGGCTTTCCGGCCGCAGGCCCACTGTGACGTTGCATCCAGAGTCGCGCAGGTTGTTCGATTGCGCGAAGCCCTGACTGCCGTAGCCGATAACGGCAATCTTCTTTTCACGCAACGCGGTGGCGTTGGCGTCTTTGTCGTAATAGATCTTCATGGTTTCGATCCTCTCTTTGGAGTGCGCCGGCAGAGCGAAGTGGCGACGGCGCTTTGGATTTATCTTTGCATCCGGGATAGCGCTTTATCCAAAGCGCCGTCGCCGCTTCGCTCTGCCGGCGCACTCCAAATCTCAATGCGCAGCGACCGCAAACAGATCCTCCTCCAGCTCAGCGGTCGGCACAACCTCCACGTTCGACAATCGACCGATGGCAATGCGGCCCGTCCGCGTGATCTCGTGAATGCCCAAGGGTTGCAGCATCTCGATGAAAGCTTCCACTTTCTCTTTATTACCGGAAGCCTCCACCACGATCTGCTCGTGCGAGATGTCAACGACCTTGGCGCGAAAAACGCCGACCAGATTCAGCACTTCTTGTCGTTGCAATCCCTCCTGGGCATTCACGGTAATCAACGCCATTTCGCGCTCGATGTGTGGCCGCGTCGTGACATCCTGGACCTCACGCACACGGGCGAGCCGCGCGCACTGTTTGCAGATTTGATCGATCGTGCGATCGTCGCCACGCGTGACGATCGTGACCCGCGCCCATTGCGGGTCAAGCGTAGCGCCCACCGAAATCGTTTCGATATTGAATCCACGCGCGCTGAACAACCCGACGATGCGCGAAAGCTCGCCTGGCTGATCAGCAACGACAATGGAAAGGGTGTGGTTCATTGCCAATTTTCGATTGCCAATTGCCGATTTGAAAACCGATACTTCCGAACAAACAGTCAATTGCCAATCGGCAATCGAAAATCGGCAATGTTCAGACTCCTTCGCTCTGAAAAATCATGTCCCGCGCGTTGGCTCCCGCCGGCACGATGGGAAAGACGTTTTCTTCCTTTTCTACGACGACATCAATTACTGAGACGCCATCATGCGCGAGCGCTGCTTCCAGCACCTCGGATAACTCCTCCGGATGTCTGGCGCGCCGGGCAAACGCGCCATAAGCTTCCGCGAGTTTGACAAAGTCGGGCGCGACTGAGAGATCAACTTCCGAGTAGGTCCGCTCATAAAACATTTCCTGCCATTGCCGCACCATGCCCAGATAGCCGTTGTTCATGATCACAACCTTCACCGGCAAATCGTATTGAATCGCAGTTGCCAATTCCTGGTTCGTCATCTGAAATCCGCCGTCGCCTACGACCGCAACGACCAGGGCGTCGCGAAAAGCCAATTGCGCGCCGATAGCGGCTGGCACGCCGAAACCCATCGCGCCCAGACCGCCACTGGTGATCCATTGCCGCTCGCGCTTGAAAGGATAAAACTGCGCGGCCCACATCTGATGTTGCCCGACATCGGTGGCAATAATCGCCTCGCCGCCGGTTAAACGATGCAGTTCGCGAATGACGTGCTGGGGCTTGATCTGATCGCGAGATCCGTTGAAGCGCAACGGCTGTTCGCGTTGCCAACCACGCAACTGGTCCCACCAGCGCGTTCTTTGGGTGATGCTGCGAACAATCTCAGTATGATCGCGAGCCGAGACTTCGGCGCGCAAGGCAGCGAGTGCTTCGCGCGCATCGGCGATCAACGAAAGATCAGGCGCGCGATTCTTGCCCACGTTGGCCGGATCGATGTCGATGTGGATGACCCGCGCGTGCGGCGCAAACGTAGCCAGCTTCCCCGTCACGCGATCGTCGAAACGCACGCCGACGGCAATCAGCAAGTCGCTCTCAGAGACCGCCATGTTCGCCGTATACGTGCCGTGCATGCCGAGCATACCTAAGCTTAGATTATGGGCCGAAGGAAATCCGCCCAAGCCCATTAGTGTTGGCGTAACCGGAAGTTGCAGCGCTTCGGCGAAGGCGCGAAGCTCTTCGGCGGCGCCGGAATTAACGATGCCGCCCCCGACGTACATCACCGGTCGCTTGGCTTGCAGAATCGCCAAGGCAGCGCGACTCACTGCCCGCTTATCCGGGCGTGAAATGGGAGCGACGACCGGGAATCGAATGTGATCGAGTCGCGAATAAGAAGCTCGCTCCGCCGAAACGTCTTTTGGAATGTCAATGACCACGGGACCCGGTCTTCCCGTCCGCGCGAGATGAAAAGCCTCGTGGACGATTGCCCCAAGATCGCGCACGTCGCGCACCAGATAGTTGTGCTTGACGCAGGGGCGCGTGATTCCTACGGTATCAACCTCCTGAAAAGCGTCAGTTCCAATCAGCGGCAGCGGCACCTGGCCGGTGATCACCACGATCGGCGTTGAATCCATATAAGCGTTGGCGATGCCCGTGATTGCGTTGGTCGCGCCCGGCCCGGATGTGACCAGCGCCACACCCACGCGACCAGAAGCGCGCGCATAGCCTTCGGCCATGTGCACCGCGCCCTGCTCATGCCGCACGAGGTAGTGAGTGATGCGATCGCGCGCGCGCCACAACTCATCGTAAATGTGCAGCACCGCGCCGCCCGGATAACCGAAGATCGAATCTACGCCTTCGTGCACGAGGGCCTGGATCAGAATCTCGGCCCCGCGCGGCATCGGCTGTTTCTCCAGAGCCGGGAAAAGAGGTTCGGTCGGAATCAATAGGGCTGCCTGTGCGCTCATCGAGTAAGTTTCAAGATCTGACAAATAAAGCCACCAACATCAGTCGTTGATGGCCCACATGTCCGATGAGCTTCAGCTTGTCGGCACCGCGCGACAAGCTGAAACTCACCGGTTAAGAATTACTGTAATCACCGGGGGTCACTCTACATCTTTCGTTTCGCCTTGCCCAATTAAAAATTTTTTGCCTGTCATAAACCAAACTCGGTCTTTGTTACATTCCTTATTCTGTGCTTGGCACAAGCCCTGATTCTGGTACAGCAAGTGATATAATCCGCGTCGGAGGCTGGCTCGAAGATGATGACGCAGAAGCAGGTTCTCGACGCTGTGCGCCGACTACCACCAGACCAGCGACAACAATTGGGCGAACAGATCATACGACAATCCACTAAATCGCCTTCGTTTACGCTTGTCGCCATCAAACGTCTGCCGCAAAAGAAACAGCGTAGGTTAGATTTCTTAGCGGACAAAAACACCGAAGGCAGCTTGAATGTGGCGGAACGCGCAGAGTTGAATCGCCTGGTTGCCGAAGCTCGGCAGTTAGCGCTGGAAAATGCTCAGGCTCTGGTGCGGGCTCAGCGGCCAGAGCTATTTGGCGTCTCTGGTAAACCGCTTAAGGGGCGGGTGCGAGAGGCCTTACGCACCAAGGCACAAGCCGAAGAGACGGTCCGCATTAGCCACAATGATGGCAAATGACCGTACGGCGCGAATCCCGTTTACGCCGAGCAGTGATAGAGCGCGCCGGTTGGCGCTGTGAGTACTGTCGCGCCCCTCAGGGACCAACCGGCCAAACCTTCCATCTTGACCATATCGTTCCAGAGGCTCGCGGAGGTCAGTGGACAAAGGAAAATCTGGCGCTCGCTTGTCCGCACTGTAACCTCGCTCGTGGTGGGCAGCAGTCAGCACACGACCCGCGCACTGGTCGAATGGTCCCCTTGTTCGATCCGCGACGAGACGTTTGGGAGAGACACTTTCGTTGGAGTCCAAATCGGTCACGATTGATGGGGAGGACTGCCAAGGGGCGGGCCACGATTCAAGCGCTGAAAATGAACGCGGCAGGTCAGCTCGAAGCTCGGATGTGGTGGTACTTAATGGGCCTGATCCCCTGAAACTCATGGCGGTCAAAGGTAGTTACTAAGAAATGGAAATGAACCAACTCGAGTTCTTTCGAAAGGTGGTCGAGGAAGGAAGCTTTTCGAAAGCAGCTGAGCGCGTCTATCGCACGCAGCCGGCGGTGAGCATTGCGATTCGTCGTCTGGAAGAAGAAATCGGCGCGCCGCTGTTTGAGCGCTCGCAGAAAACGCCTGCCTTAACCGACGTCGGCCAGTTGGTTTACGATTACGCCAAACGAATTCTTTCGTTGCGCGATCAGGCGCTCGACGGCGTCGCGGAATTGAAATCGCTAAAGCGTGGCCGGGTCCGAATCGGCGCCAATGAAAGCACATCTCATTACCTGCTGCCGCAAATCATTCTTGATTACCGAAAGCGTTATCCGCAGGTGAAGGTTGAAATCTTCGGTCACTCATCCGATCATTTATCGCGCGAAGTGCTGGACGGTAAGGTGGATTTTGCTTTGATGGCTTTCGACCCGGTCGACAGCGACCTGGAATCGTTTCCGGTGCTCAAGGACGAACTGGTGCTGATCATGCATCCCAATCATCCGCTGGCGAAGCGCGCTGCCGTTACGGTTGAGGAACTCGGCAAGGAATCGTTCGTGGCGCATAACGTCAAGACCGGCTCGCGGCAAAGGGTACTCGAGGTTTTCGCCCAGCATCGCACGCCGCTCAACATCACGCTCGAGCTGGCGACGATTGAGACTATCAAGCGATTTGTGCAGTTGGAAATTGGACTTGGGTTCGTGCCGCGGATGTGCGTGGCCGAAGAGTTGGAGCGCGGAAGTCTCGCTAGCGTTCCGGTTCAAGATCTAACTTATGAGCGCACGCTTTGGGTAACGCATCGTCGCGAGATGACTTTCTCACACGCGGCAAAGGCGTTTCTCGAACTCTTGCGTGAACAAGCGAAAAAGCAAATTGACAACTAGTGAATCTTTAACCGCAGAGGACGCTGAGGTTTGGGCAGAGGAACGCAGAGAGCAATTCCTCCGCGACCTCTGCGGGAACCTCCGCGACCTCTGCGGTCAAATTCCTGATCGCAACTGGAGCTAAAATGAGATCAAGAAATCAATGCTGGACTCTACTTGCCGTTGTAATGGTGGTGGCTGCGTTTACTGCCGTCACTTCGGCCAATAGAACCGACCCGAGGCCGGCCGATGATCCAGGCCTCTACAACGTAAAAACCTTCGGCGCGAAGGCCGATGGCAAGACGATCGACACTCCGGCGATCAACAAAGCGATTGACGCGGCGGCAGCAGCTGGTGGCGGTACCGTGTTCTTCCCGGCCGGAAATTATTTGTCAGTTTCGATTCATCTGAAAAGCAACATCGCTCTGTATCTCGATCAAGGCGCTACGATCGTGGCCGCGAATACTTCGAGTGACGCGAAATATGATCCGCCGGAGCCGAACGAGTGGGACAAGTATCAGGACTTCGGACATAGCCACTGGCGCAACAGCCTAATCTGGGGCGAGAACTTGACGAACGTTTCTATCCTTGGTCCGGGAATGATTTGGGGCAAGGGTCTGGTTCGCAGCGGCACGCAATCGCGCACGCAGCAGCAGAACGACGCGTTGAATGCTGCTCGCGCCGGCGAGCCGAAGACTCCTTTTGGCTATCCGAATCCGCGCGATGCAGTCGAGCCGGGATGGGGAAACAAATCGATTAGTCTTAAGCTCTGCCGCAACGTAATCATTCGCGACATCACGATTTTGCATGGCGGGCACTTCGCGATTCTGGCCACCGGCGTCGATAACCTGACGATAGACAATTTGAAGATCGACACGAACCGCGACGGCATCGACGTCGATGCTTGCAAAAACGTTCGGATCTCGAATTGTACCGTCAACTCACCATTCGACGACGGCATTTGCCCGAAGAGTTCATTCGCGCTCGGTTACGCGCGCGCGACTGAGAATGTCACGATCACCAATTGTCAGGTCAGCGGCTACGATGAAGGCTCGCTTCTGGACGGAACCTACAAGCGCGCGTTCAACAATCAGAATGGAACGTTCAGCCCTACGGGCCGCATCAAGTTTGGGACCGAATCCAACGGCGGCTTTAAGAATATTACGATCTCAAATTGCGTTTTTGAATATTGTCGCGGACTGGCGCTGGAGACAGTCGATGGCGGATTACTCGAAGACGTGACGATCAGCAACATTACGATGCGCGACATCAGTAACTCGCCAATCTTTCTCAGGCTTGGCAGCCGTGTGCGCGGGCCGCAAGGGACGCCAATCGGCGCGTTAAGACGCGTCAACATCGACAATGTAATCGTCTATAACGCCCAACCAAGGTACGCCTCGCTCATCTCCGGAATACCCGGTCACGATATTGAAGACCTGAGACTCAGCAATATCCGCGTTTACTACCAGGGCGGGGGGACTAAAGAGCAAGCAGCGCTGGAGCCGCCCGAGAAGGAAAACGACTATCCGGAGCCGACGATGTTCGGTCAGATTCCAGCTTATGGCTTCTTCATTCGCCACGTGCGCGGACTCGAAATGAGTGACGTAGCGGTTACCTATTTAAAGGATGATGCGCGTCCAGCATTCATCCTTTCCGACGCCAAGGTAGTTGACCTGCGCAATATTAAAGCGCGACATGGTCAGGGTCTTCCGAGTTTTATTCTCAAAGATGTCGAAGACTTTTTACTTCAGCAGAGTCAGCCGCTGCCTGATACGAAACTCGCGACCGTGAAGCGACATCAATTTTGATGGTGAGAGTTTCAGCCGTTAGCCGCGCTGGAGATTTACCTGGCTGCTGAAGAAACAAATGCGGAACCTTCTGCGTAACCGCGAGATTTCAAATGGGACACAGCCATGACCACGGCGAATCATTAACCGGGCGTCGGTTGGTTCTATCAATCTTTCTGACGCTTGCATTTGTTGCCGGTGAAGCAATCGCGGGATACTTTGCGCACTCGTTGGCGCTGCTGTCTGACGCCGGTCATAACTTCGCTGACGCGCTGGCGCTGATTATTTCCTGGTACGGAATCTGGATCGCCCGCAAACCCTCGACCCAGAAGCGTACCTTCGGCTATCACCGCGTCGGCATCCTGGCAGCGTTGGTCAACGCCGTCTCGCTGGTAGTGATCGCGCTTTTGATCTTTTGGGAGGCGATCGCCCGGCTACGGAATCCTGAGACCGTTCACAGCACACCGATGATCGTGATGGCGCTGGTAGCGATCGCCATGAACACGATCATCAGCCTGTGGCTCAGGGGCGATGCTACGTATGACTTGAATGTCCGAAGCGCCTACATGCATATGCTGGGAGACGCGATTTCTGCCGCCGGCGTGGTGGTCGCGGGTCTGGTGGTAGCTTTCGGCGGCGGATCAGTTGCCGACCCAATAGTTTCGATTCTGATTGGGCTGCTAATTCTGTGGAGTTCCTGGGGAATCCTTCAGGAGTCAATGAATGTTCTGCTGGAAGCGATTCCCAAAGGCATGAACATGGACCTGGTGGAGCAAACAATTGCCGGGGTAGCCGGCGTGCTCGCGGTACATGATCTACACGTTTGGACCATAGGCTCGGGGATCATCGCTTGTAGTTGCCACATCACGGTCGGCGAACAGAGTATTCGCAGCGGTCAAAACGTGCTGCACGCGGTTACGGATGAACTGGAGCATCGATTTCGAATTTCACACTCGACGATTCAGATTGAGGTCGAAGGGTGCGATCCGAATGACATGTACTGCATAGCACGAGCGACAAAGCGCAACGCCGAATTGCACCATCGACACTAGGAAAGCTGGAGTGAATCAGGTGCGTTGGCCTGCCTTGCACAAAAAGGAAGGTGTTCTCATTCACAGACTCATTTGCGTGCTAGACGCGTTGGTCATTAATCCGAGTACTAGGGCATAGACATGCTGACCTCATTCCGGTATATTTTGCGGCTCGCTTAGCGATGTAATTTTGCCGGTTCAAACAAACCTTCGTAGGAGTTTCATAATGCCATTCGCCAAATTTCTACCCCGCGAAGAACAATATTTCTCGCTCTTCGCGCAGATGACTTCATATATCAACGACGCCGCAAATGCGCTGGTCGAGATGCTTTCGCACCGTGACGGCGACTATCAGGAGTACGCGCACCGCATCAAGATCATCGAACACGCCTGCGACGATCTGACGCACAACGTCGCGACGCGCTTGAATCAATCTTTTATTACCCCGTTTGATCGAGAAGATATCTATATGATGTCCAAGGCGCTCGATGACGTGGTCGACCTGATCGATGGCGCTGCGCGTGCCGTGGTCATGTACGACATCCACGAAATCACCGAACCGGCGCAGCAATTGGCCGGCGTAATCCAACGCATGGCTCGGCAACTGCACGAAGTAGTTTCGATCCTAGATAAACCGAAGGGCGTGACCACGCGTCTAGTCGAGCTTCATCGTCTGGAAAACGAAGGCGACGACATTTACCAGAGCGCAGTCGCCGGACTCTTTCACGACACTCGCGATCCGCTAACGGTTATTAAATGGAAGGATGTATACGAAAGACTGGAAGCCGCCGTCGATCGCTGTGAGAATGTCGCGAATATTATTGAAGGCGTGATTATCAAGCATTCATAAGAGAATTGGTCTTTGGTCTTTGGCTTTTGGTCTTTGTAATTCAGGTCATTGATCGGATCAGACTTGCTAGCCAACGACAGAAGTTCAGAACCAAAGACCAAAGACCCAAGGGCCAAAGACCAAATCACCACGCTAGCCGTCGTTCACATCGCTATGCTATCGTTTATTTTCTGCCCCGTGCCCGCGTAGCTCAGTGGATTAGAGCGTTCGCCTCCGGAGCGAAAGGTCGCAGGTTCGACCCCTGCCGCGGGTACCACTCCTTACCCAATTCCCCTGTTGCTGTCGATGGAAGGTCAGAGCGCCGCCACTCGTAAGGACTCTCGGGGCACGATCCTGCTCGTCGAAGACTTCGACGACACGCGCCTGATGATGAAACTCTGGTTATTGAAGCAGGGCTATCGCGTGATTGAAGCTGAAACCGGCGAAGAAGCGATTGCCGCCGCTCAGCAAGAGCTGCCTGACTTAATCATCATGGATATGATGATGCCCGGGATGAATGGCCTTGACGCTACTCAGCGAATACGGGAATATCAGACACTGCGCCAGACGCCGATTGTCGCGGTTTCAGCTTATGGCGCCGACGAATACCGCTCGCTGGCGATCGACGCCGGATGCGATGAGTACATCTCGACGCCATTCGAGCCGAACGAGTTGGCCGATCTAATCAAGAGTCTAATAGCAGCAAGAGAACCTTCGGACCCCAATGCTCGCCCAACCAATTTCGAAGAATAATCAGATACTCCGGCTTTTGCTGGCGGGTTTGTTCAGCGTTTCCATTGCGTCGGCACAGCAATCAAACTGCTCCATCAGACTCGATCGGTTGCCTGACGCTTCAGAGTTGCGCGGCTTTCATCTGGGAATGACTTACGATCAGGTGAAGTCGCGGGTGCCGCAGATTCGGTTTGGCCGCGCGGATGAGTTTGGCGTTTCCAAGACCAGCATTAGCCCCTTTTTCGATCCGAGCTTTGACAAAGCGAGCTTCGCCGATGTGCGCACGATTTCGCTCGACTTCCTCGACGGCAAGCTGGTCACTTTGTGGATTGGCTACGAGAGCACGTTCAAGTGGAAGACTCTCGGTGAATTCGTGGCCGGCATTAGCAAGTCTCTGAACCTGCCTGCAGAGTGGGCGGCGAAACGCGGCGGGCGGCAATTAACCTGTGAAGGATTTTCGATCTTGGTGTCGCTGATCGGGGGTGGACCGAGCATCCGCGTCACGGACGAAACCGCCCAGGAGATTATCGCAACCCGGCGCGAAGCAGCGGCAGCCGCAGCGGAATTGGTGATCGGCGACAAAGCGACCAGGCTGTATTATCCTTCAGACTGTTCGGCGTTGGAAAACGTAGCCGTATCAAACAGAGTTACATTCAAGGACAAGGACGAAGCCGCGAAGGCCGGATACAAGATCGCTAAGGATTGTCAGTAGCATAGACTCCTTTTTGTTGATGCTCCCTCTTCCTTTGGGAGAGGGCCGGGGTGAGGGCATAGCAGAGCAGTGTAAGAATTAATCTGCTTCTTTCTTAGCCGTGCGGATGCAGGAGGAGAGGACTAAAAGGTGGGTTGTGTCACTAAGCCCTCACCCTAACCCTCTCCCAAAAGGAGAGGGTACGTTAAGGAAATTAACTTTATTCAGAGCTTCCTTTAGTCCGTGATCCTTTTGAACGGTCACTGACTAAAGTATGCGCCGCGATCACAGACTGAAGTCTCTACAGGAGGAAACACATGCTCAAAGAATTCAAGGAGTTCGTTGCCCGCGCCAACGTCATCGACTTAGCCGTGGCCGTCATCATCGGCGCAGCGTTTGGCAAGATCGTCACGTCACTGGTGGAGGGACTCATCATGCCGCCGATTGGCTTGCTGCTCGGCAAGGTTGACTTCTCCAGTTTGTTCTTGGTGCTCGATCATTCGAAGGGCCAGCCGCTTTCGTTGGCTGACGCGAAGACCAAAGGCATTCCGC
>QHXG01000535.1 GCA_003222845.1 Acidobacteriota bacterium
AGCTAAAGCCAGCGAGTGTTTTCTTCCCATCCGAAGTTTCAACTGTCAAGTCAAACACATTCTTCAAAGCTTCGTTTTTCTGCGGACTATCGTGGCTGGCAAGGACACCTATTAGCGTCTTTGGAGTATTACTCATGGTTTCTATCTCCCGATCCAATCGCATTGGGGTGGGCCATACCCAATATTTCTCCTGGAATTCTTCAGGTCAGACTTGACCCACCTTTCATTGAAATTTCACTAGGCTGATGCTAGATAATCCGCCGTTGGTCGAAGGCTTTGAGGACCAGCCTCAAAAGGTTTCGCGTCTCGGTTTTCCAGTTTCGGGTTAGCTGCAACTGAGTTTCAGCATGTATGGTTTTTCTCAATCACCAAAACAAGCATTCACCTGGTCCGTCCCTCCCCATCGCGCAAAAGCTTCTGCGCCTTTGCTGTTTATTTCCTCCAGCGGTTTCGGTGTGTGATCGGGGTTGGAACCGGGAAAGACTATGTAGATCAGATCGGCAACAGGGCCGCCGTGTTTCGGATCTTTTTTGAGGTTCAAGGCCTTTGCCAGTGCAATTGAGCCCTCGCCGAGATTCTTTTTTGGTCCGATGTCCGCGAAGATGGCAAACGATGATTTGCCATTCTTCTTATTGATCACCACTGCAAAGTCTCCGAGCTTCGCCTTGCCGCTTCCAACCAGCACCGGAGGAAGGACGACGTAGGGAATCGTTTCGGCGTCAACATAGCGCCGCGGATCGGTCACGGCTTTGGTAGTGTCTTCGAGCGAGGTGGCTGAAACAAAGAATCCGGGGGCGGGATCGTTTGGGCCTTGAATCACGGGTTTCCCATTTACTCTAACCAAAGCGAACGGGAATCCGTTTGCTTTGAAATCGAGAGCGATCTTGTCATTGGTGGGATGGTAAGCCCGGGGAGCACCATCGGCATCAACCGCCAAATCCGCTCTGAAGAAGAAGGCTGTCTTATCTTTCAATTTGAAGACGGGTTTCGAGCCACCTACTTCAACAATAAGAGTCTTGTCGCAATTCATGTTGTCCCTTTCCCAAAAGGGCGTGGCTGAAGCCCAAGGAGTTTTGACTAAACGAGCTGCTCCTTGAAATCCGGATCGTCACAAAAGATCTCCAGATCGTTTCCAGCATTTGAGTGTTGCTACCAATTAACCACGAAATCTTTCTGCGACGGCGTCGATCCGATCATCACTTTGAACGAACGAGTGGCCTTGCCCGGCGGCTTAATCAATACTCTGCAAAGTCCCGGCTTGAGGAAAGTGATCCTGTAATAACCGTCCCTGTCAGTGGTTACGCTGTAATTGCCGATAGTCAACACAACTCCCTCGGCAGGTGATTTGTTGTTGTACCTGACATGACCGTTGAGTTCGCTCGACTTTTGTGCCATCGCCAGCACAACGCAAACCAATATCACTGTCGTGCATAAAACAACCTTCATCGCTGACTCCTCTTGTTAAGACGCGCCAGACCTGCAAAGCCACTTCGCGTGCGGCCAAACGATCCAAGACGTATTCGTCTTTCACGAAGCAGTCTCTGCCCAACGGAAGCAAAGCTATTGGACGGTTCACTCCCTTGATTGTTTCTTTCAAGCTTGGCCATGCTGGAATCAAAAACCACATCGTGCACGTTGCCATCTGAATCGGCCGTCTTTTGGACCAACTTGAATTTTTGGTAGCCGGCGTTCCAAAGTGTAATCAGGTATTGACCCTTTTCAGCTTCAGGAACTTGTATCGAGAAAGAGCCATCCGGCGCCTGAAACGGTCCGCGGTATGCGTTTGCGAGGACTCCGATTTCGAATTGTTCCTTTACCGGTTTGTCATTGTTCGTTACGACCCCATGGAGCCAGACAGTCTTCGGTTGCACAGGCGGCTGGGTTGGTGCTGGCGTGGGCGTCTCTATGGGCGGCTTCGGCAAGACAATCAACGGCAACGGTCGGAAATTTGCGTATCCGTAGACGAACACCGCTCCCACAAAAACGCCGATGACGGTGCCCACGCCGAAGTATTGCATGCAGCGTCCAGCGAAAACTAAAGGCTTGAAGTCGCTCTCGATCAAAAATGTGCTGAAAGACTTTCTCTTCGTCGCAGTGTTAGCAGCAGCGAGAGCATCTTTGTTTTCGCTTCGGTGTTTCGAAGTGTGATGTTCCATTTCGCATCTCCCAAATCCAGGCTGGAGCGAGAGTTGTAGGCCGGATGCTCGCAGGGATCCAACCTGTCGAAAAGTGTGGGCTTCCAGCTCTGATTTGCGATCCTAGATAGAATTCAATGTCGGCGCAAATCTCTTGCGAGGTGGGCGAAGCATATTCCTCTCTTACACCGAAGTCAACGGAATTATTGAAAGATTGGAGGAGAAGGAAGATTCCGGTTCACAAGCAAGCAAGTATTGCCGCTTTCAAGTAATCAGGTCATAATAGATTCACTTGAAAATGGTCGAGCACTCGTCGCCATGCGTCCTTGGCTGCTTCCGCGTTATAAACCTGCGGCCGGGTGTCGTTGAAGAAAGCATGGTCGGCGTCGTAGCTGACGACCTCGACGGGCAAGTTGTATTTCTTCGCGACTTCTTTCAAACCGTTCACCTTCTCGGGATTGATCCACGCGTCGCGTTCGCCGGCGATGAAGAGTGTCGGCACCTTTAGGTTCTTCAAGACATCCTCTGGGGGAATGTCTCCGTAGAAGGGCGCGGCAGCTTTGAGTTCGGGCATCTCGCACGCCGCGCGCAGCGCAAACGTTCCGCCCATGCAGAAGCCATTGATCGCGAATCGCTTGATTCCGTAAGTCTCTTCCGCCGCCGCCACGCTACGACGAATTGTCTCGAGGCCGTCTTCAATCGCCAGCGCCTGCATCAGCGCCGATGCTTCTTCAGTATCAGCAGCAACTCTACCGCGGTACAGATCCGGTGCGACGCAGTTATAACCTTCGGCTGCGTAGCGACTGGCGATGTCGCGAATGTGTTGATTGATACCCCACCATTCCTGGATCAAGAGGACTGCGACCTCACTGTCCTGTTCAGGTCGATCGACGTAAGCCGTCGTCGCGCCCAGCGTTGTGTTCAGATTCAATGTCTCAACCCGCACGATAGTCTCCTCCTCAAAAGAGTTTGCAATAATCTCCAAATAATTTAAGGGGTGAGGTGCATTATAGGCAATTCTGATCGCAAACGACATCATGAAACGCACGTCTTGAGCTGGTCATAGTAGTTTCGGCCAGTCCCGTAGGGACGAAATATCTATAGCAACCTTTAACGACCGATGAATCTTCCTAGCCCATTTTTTGATGGGCGGCAGAGCAGCGATGTCGCTCCTCAAGGAGCTTCGGGCTCAAACTCGTCCGAAATACTACAAATATTTCGTCCCTACGGGACTTCCCGAAGACCTCAGCGTCTCTAGAAACCTCCGCTTAATCAGAGCTTTCCATTGCGCATTCGAAGTCGCGAATATGTTGATTTGCGAGCTCTCTTTTGTGACTGCAAAGTAACACGTGATATAACTCTCCACTCACTGCTGGAATCTCTCATGAATAGCTGAAAGGAAATTATGAAAAGCTTAATTGCCGCGCTGACTGTCTTATGGTTCTGCCTGACACCGTCATTTCTTCCGCCCGCGGAACTTGCTGATGTTGTCTTTGTTAATGCCAACGTCTACACCGTGAATGAGAAGCAACCACGAGCAGAAGCAATCGCGGTAAAAGGCGATCGCATCGTCTTTGTCGGTTCCAATGCAAACGCCAAACGATTTCAAGGCGGGGGAACGCGCGTCATCGATCTGCATGGCGAG
>QHXG01000506.1:0-3859 GCA_003222845.1 Acidobacteriota bacterium
CATCTCTCGTTGCGCGCCCGGCCAATCCCAGTCATAAAAAAGCACGGCAGCCATAGCGAGGTGAGCTTCGGGAAGGTTCGGATCGATCTCCACCGCTTTGATCGCCGCGGCCCTCGCATTACTCATTGCTTCTCTCGGCTCAAGTGGAATGTACCAAATACCCATCGCATAGCTGCCGGCCAGTCCTGCGTATGCGAGCGCACACCGAGCGTCTATCTCTCCGGCTCGGCGATAAGACTCAATTGCCTTTTTCAACCCGCTCGGCGTCCGTTGGCTCCAAAAATACCAGCCCCGCAAAAGCTCATCGTATGCTTCGATATTATCCGTATATCGTTTGGCCAGTCGTTTCTGGTCTTCCCCATTCAATTGAAGGCGTAAGCCAGCAGCAGTATTATGCGCAATTTCGTCCTGTATGGTGAAAATGTCTCCTACCGGGCGGTCATATGTGTTACTTGCCCAAAGAACGCGGCCGTTTTCCGCGTCCACCAACCGAACATTTACGCGCACCCGATCGCCGGTCTTGAGCACGCTCCCCTCCAACAGCGCGCCGACGCCCATCTTCTCTCGCACTTCACGCGGATCGATCTCTTTTCCCTTGAAGGCAAAGGCGGAGCCGTGCGAGATCACCTTCAAGCCTTCAATTCTTGACAGGGTGTTGATTAAGTTCTCGGTAAGGCCA
The DNA here is from genome assembly GCA_003222845.1 of Acidobacteriota bacterium. Lineage (GTDB taxonomy): Bacteria > Acidobacteriota > Blastocatellia > Pyrinomonadales > Pyrinomonadaceae > UBA11740. Next base: position 680 of record QHXG01000506.1, read on the forward strand.
TCGCTGAAGTATTCGCTTTCGGGATCGTTGGATAAATTTTTGAGCGGCAGGACGGCAACGGAACGTATCTGCGCGGGGTGGGTTTCTACGGGGAACCGTCGCTGGCGAGACGTTATGATTACGGCTGCGCCAATCGAGCCGGCGAGAAAGAGGAGGGCCAAGACTGCAACCGTGGAGTGCCGCTTTAGGATCGCGCGTAGCCTAAGTGTTGGGGAAGGCGCAAGGCTAGGCGCCGGCAATTTATCTAGCGCAGGGTCATCGTGAATCTCTTCTTCTTCGACGATGATTTTTACCCCGCGAGTCTTCTTAATTTCAGTTATCGAAGTTTCTTCGCGAACAATCTGCTCAGTTACCGGACCTATGTAACGATAGCCTACGCCCCAACGCGTCTCGATGAAGCTCAGCTGTTCCGACTGATCGTCAAGCGCTTTGCGGATCGCGCCCACACATTTGCGCAATGTGTCGTCATAAACGTCTTTTCCGTCCCAAAACTGATCCAGGAGTTCCGCGCGACTTACGAATCGATCGCGGTGCTCGACCAGATACGTTAAGACCTGAAACGGTTTTTTAGGGAGATGAATCGCTTCGCCTTTGTGACTGAGCGCTTGCTCGTCAGGTGTGAGTGCATAACTGTCAAGAAGATACCTTTTGCGAGGTTCATTCATCATTCTTTACTTTGTTTTCGTCAATAGAGTTGACGCTGAAAATAAAAAGCTGTTCTTCCGTCGATCCACGCGGCTCTGCCGCCTGATGTGCGGTGGTGGCTTTGCCCCACCGGGAAACTTCGCTCTTTTTTCTTTCGGGGCCTCGCCCCTGTTCAACTCAAAGCCATCTTTCCTGAGCACCGTGGGCATGATTGGAACATAATCGAATAATTTCCGATCTATTTCCGGTTTTTTTCCAGACCTGAGTGCGAATTGTCGAGTAGCTTTTCTGCGCTCTAGCAAGCCGCACGAAGGGGAGAACGTGGATTCTACCACCGCCCGTGACGACAACAAAAAGAAGAAGAGTCGAGATTACTTTTTTCGAGCAGGAGCGGATCGTCCAGCGGCTGACGACTGCTCACTGTCATGTCTGCCGGCTTAACAGCGAGATGTTGACTGCGGAGCAGGCTGGAGATTTAGCGCAAGTGCACGTCGAAAGAATCTATGAGTGGCTCGCGCAGGGCAGGGCGCACGGCATGAAAATGCTCAGTGGCCAGGATCGCGTCTGTAAGAATTCGCTTTTCCAAAATCACGAGGAATAAAAGCACGGGCGAGAATACCATTAGCAACTTCGCCCCGGATTATCAAACCGGTTTCTTCCGTATCTCTCAAATAGCGCGGAACTTTCCGCGCAGGATTAATCAGGAGAAATTATCATGAGCTTCCGCCATTCAAACCAGTGCCATCCGGCAAGGCGACAAATTGTAAGCATTCATTCGTACTTTTCTCCGCTCAAACTCGATACGCGAGCGGGGTCCCGCTCGCATGTCTTGCCGGCGGCATTCCTGTTGGCTTTATTGACCCTGCTACTCTCTGTCTTTTATCACGCGTCCGCCAGAGCGCAGAGCGGCAAGCCTGTCCTGTTTGTGACCGCCACAACCTCTATCGCTGGGCCCCAGCCGGGCGTCTTCACCATCACCCGGTCGGGCGGTACGAGCAGCGCAGTGTCCATACCTTACAACGTCGGCGGGACTGCCACGAGGGATGTTGATTACACCCTATCCGGAACCGCAGGTCTCGATTCGCCCTTCGCCGCCGGCAAGGTGGCGCAAGCTTTTAACTTCGATGGCCAGAGCCGGTACGCACAGTTTCCAAACGACCCCGCGCAAGACCCGACCGCCGAGGTGACCATTGACGCGTGGGTCTTCTTCAACCAGACGCCCGATGCGGCGGGACACATCATGTCCATCGTCGCCAAGTCCGATTTCGGCAGAGACCTCGACCTTCAGGCGGAGCAGGATAACCGATTCCACTTCTACGTTGCCTTCGGGGGGCTGAACGTGGCCTCCACGACCGTCATTCAGTCGGGGCGTTGGTATCACGTCGCGGCCACTTACAAGGCGAACACGGAACTGAAGATGTACGTCAACGGCGTGCTCGAAAACACGCGGGCGATCACGGTTGCGCGCGAGGCGAACGGGAAGCCGCTGGGGATCGGGGAGAGTCCGTTCTTCCGGCTCCGGTTCTTCAAGGGGCTGATTGACGAGGCGCACATGTTCAACCGCGCGCTCTCCGCGGCGGAAGTCCAATCCATCTTCGCGGCAGACTCGGCCGGGCTGTGTAAGCCCGCGCCTGCGGCCAACTGCGTGACGCCGCCTGCGGGTCTAGTCGGCTGGTGGCCGGGCGACGGGCGGACGGTTGACATAGAGAACGGCAACGCCGGCACGCTGTTCGGACTTAACCTGATGATGGGAGCGGGACAGACAAGCCTGACGGTGAACGTCAATCCGACAGGCAGTGTCGGCAGCAACGGCAAGAACGTCGTCTTTACATTGCTGCCCACCCCGGACGTTTACGATCTCGACGGACAGGCGAGTTCGGCGCTGGTGACATTAAGCGGACAAACTATCTCAAACGACTTTGCCCTTTCATCCGTCGAACCAAACCGCGGTGGCGACACCGGGACCATCACGACTACCGTCTTCGGGCAGAATATTCTGCCGGGCGCGACGGTGAAACTAGTCCGGGCCGGGCAGCCCGACATCCCCGGCGGTCAGTCGGTCGTCACCGCCGACGGGTACTCAGTGACTACTGTTTTCGACCTGACAGGGAAGGCGCAAAGTGGATACGACGTGATAGTGACTAACCCGGACGGCACATCCCGGTTGCTCGCCAACGGCTTCGCGGTTGAGCCAGCCACCCCCGTCAATCTCTTCGTCGATGTTGTCGTGCGGAGTGTAATCAGGCTCGGGAACGAGTACCCGTTCTACATCCAGTATGGCAACCGTGGGAACACAGACGCAATAAACGTCCCGCTCTTCGTCAGCGTGCCCAACTTCGTCACCATCACGCCTGATACCAATCTGCCTTTTCAGGTCGCGCCGGATGGGGATCGCACCCTCGTCACCGTCACGCTGCCCAAGGTTCGGGCCCGCAGTGATCGGCTGCCCGAGTTCTTCACGGTTAAGATCAAAGTCACGGATCCCAATCAGGTCCACCATATCTTCCAGACCCGCGCCTCAATCGGGCAGCCTTT
>QHXG01000506.1:4086-5558 GCA_003222845.1 Acidobacteriota bacterium
ACTCGACCCGAATCTCGTTGACCTCAACACCTTCAGCTTCGGTCCCATCTCCTTCGGCAACCGGCATGTGACACCGCCTTTGGGCCAGACACAGTTCGTGACGCAGGCGGACTTGCGCCCTGAGAAACAGATCGTCCTGCGCATCACGGGCAAACTAGACGCCGCGACCGGACTCCTGACTTGGCGCTTCAACTCGCTCGATCCGGTGACGGGCGGACAGCCCCAAGACCCACAGGCCGGCTTTCTGCCGCCGAACGTACACTCACCCGAAGGACAGGGCGGCATGCTATTTACGGTAAAACCTAAGACCGGCCTCGCCACTGGCACAGAGGTGCGCAACAAGGCCCGCATCGTCTTCGATGTGAACGCGCCTATTGACACCAATGAACACCTGAACACGATTGATAACTCGCGGCCCTTCAGCCAAGTCGCCCTGCTCGCCGCCGCCCAGCCCACGCACAGTTTCGTGGTCAACTGGTCGGGCACTGACGCAGGCTCCGGCATCGGCGGCTACAACGTCTTCGTCTCAGAGAACGGTGGCCCCTTCACCTTTTGGCAACTCGGCACGACCGCCACCTCCGCTATCTTCTACGGGCGCGCGAACTCGACCTACAGATTCTATTCCATTGCATTCGACTTAGTTGGTAATCAGGAAACTGCAAAGACCAGCGCCGAAACGACGACCACGACACCCGCAGGCAATCCGATCGACGAAGCACGCTGGTTCGTCCATCAGCACTATCTGGACTTCCTTAGCCGCGAGCCTGATGCTTCAGGTTTACTATTCTGGACCAACGAAATTGTTTCCTGCGGCAGTAACGCAGCCTGCATTGAACTGAAGCGGATCAATGTCTCGGCGGCTTACTTTCTGTCGATCGAATTCCAACAGACGGGTTATTTGGTCGAGCGCTTCTACAAAGCAGCTTACGGCAGCGCCAGCGGCTCTTCGACATTTGGCGGGACGCATCAGCTTTCAGTTCCCATCGTGCGCTTCAGTGAGTTTCTGCCCGACACCCAACGGATTGGGCAGGGCGTAGTCGTATTGGGCAGGGCGTAGTCGTCGGACAGACAGGTTGGGAGACGGTTTTGGAAAACAACAAGCAGGCTGTCGCGTCAGAATTCGTGCAGCGCTCACGCTTCACGGCGGCGCTTCCAACCACATTGACGCCGCAGCAGTTTGTAAATCAGTTATTCGCGAATGCCGGCGTGACACCTTCAGCAACCGAGTTGGCGGCGGCCATCGGCGAGTTCGGCTCAGCGACTAATACCACCGATACAGCGGCTAGGGCGCGAGCGTTGCGGCGAGTGGCCGAGAACTCTACCCTGAACACACAGGAGTTCAACCGCGCGTTCGTATTGATGCAGTACTTCGGTTACCTGCGCCGCAATCCGAACACGACGCCTGATTCAGATTACACTGGCTATGACTTCTGGCTGACAAAGCTGAATCAATTCAACGGCAACTTCGTCAG
>QHXG01000507.1 GCA_003222845.1 Acidobacteriota bacterium
CTCCGAAAACCATCAGCTTGTAGAACGGAAACATCCAATTGCCGTTGATGAAACATTCAAAGTCCCCCAACGATCTCTCGATGAAGATGGAGAGGGCGGATTCTTCTGCCAGGCTCATGAGTGTCCCTAAAGAACCATCAACTTAAAAGGAGGCAGTCATCATGATTCGACCCACGACCGAGACGCCACGACAATTTTCGCAACGCGGTCATCTTCGCTCCGCGCTTTATGTTCTTTTCTTGCTGCTTCTCTCGATGAGTCTTGCGCAGCGCGGGACGGCCCAAGGTGTCAAGTTTACTTCTCCCGTCACTTATCCAGCTGGTGCGCCCTACGTAGTTACTGCGGGCGATTTCAACGGCGATGGCAAAGTGGATTTGGTTGCGGGCGACATCATGAACAAGAACCTGATGATGCTGTTAGGCAAAGGTGACGGCACACTTAAAACCGGCGATCATTTATCACTTGTCTACTATAGACAGAGATTTGGGCCATGAGAGACCAACCGCTTAATAACGCGGTGGGTTCTTGTCGAATGAGAAGTCTGTCGGCAAACAAAGATTTCTCTGTGAAGAGTCTGTGGTTCTCTGTGTCTCTGTGGTTGAAGTGCCGCAGAAAACTATTACCACTGAGGCAGGGACATTGCACAGAGAGCCGCAGAGACGAACGCGCGCACCTGCTCGGGCTAAGTACATTCACAAATCTCTTCATCAAAACGATCTGGCTTGCGCTTCTGTTCGCCACAGGTTTTGCATTATGGCACGTTCTGCCAGAGAGCATCCGGAGTGAATTCACGCGCACCGCTTACGCCGCGACTCTCACGGTTAATTCTGCTGACGATCATAACGATGGCGTCTGTAATGCCGCCGACTGCACTTTGCGAGAAGCGCTCAATGCTGCCAGCGCGGGCGATACAATCAGCTTCAACATTGCCGGCTCGGGCGTACACACAATCAACGCCACCAGCGGATTCAATATTACGAAGACCGTCACCGTCGATGGCACTACTCAGCCGGGCTTCGCGGGCGCGCCGCTGATCGAGCTAAATGGCGCTGGCGCTGGGGCGGGTGTCAACGGGTTGAGTGTCAACGCCCCAAACGTAATCATCAAGGGCCTGATCGTAAATCGCTTCTCCGGCTACGGGATCAATTTCGATTCATTCGGGAACAGTTCGGTCCAGGGTTGCTACATTGGCACCAACGCGGCGGGCACGGCTGCAAGCGCTAATGGCGCGGGCGGGATTCGCATCAACGCCAGAGGCATAACGATCGGCGGGACTAGTGCCGGCGCCGGTAATGTAATTTCGGGAAATGACGGATCCGGCATCGCCGTGACTGGGGGTAGCGGGACGTCGATACTCGGCAATTTCATTGGTCTGAACGCGGCTGGTACCCAGGGAATCAGTAATGGCGGTTCTGGTGTGAACATCTCGGGAGGCGCTGCCGTTGTTGGAGGCTTGCCGGGATCGCGGAACGTAATCTCTGGAAATAATCGCGGGATTGTTTTTGGAGGTATAAGGCCCGCGCAAGCTCTTGGAGTTCGGGCCGGCGTCCTTATTTCGGGAGGAAGTGGCAGTCAGGTTGTCGGCAACTCAATCGGAACCGATGCCTCGGGAACGGGTATCATCCCAAATGATTCTGGAGTGGTGATCGAGGGAGCCGTAAACAATCTGATCGGGGTAGCAACTCCGGCCGGCGGCAACGTCATCAAGGGAAATGTTTTTGATGGTGTGCATATCGAAGGGCCACAGGCGACGAACAACATAGTGCAGAGTAATCTAATCGCTTCCAATGGCTTTAACGGTGTCGCCATTTCTGACGGCGCAAGCAACAACAGGATCGGAGGAACTGAACTTCGCGCCGGAAATACGATTACTGGCAATGGATTTGGAGGCTTTTTTGGATCAAGTGGAGGCGGGGTGTTTATCGGCAGCGGAACCGGAAATGCCGTTCTCGGTAATTCAATCTATTCTAATGCCCTTCTCGGCATAGATCTGGGTGGGAGCGGTGTGACGGCGAATGACAATTGCGAGAGTGCCGTTGGGCCAAATATCAATCCGCAGAACTTTCCGGTGATCACCTCGGCGAGTGCAGACTCAACCACGACTACGATCCGAGGAACTTTGAATAGCACGGCGAACACGCAATTCCGAATCGAGTTCTTTGCAAACGCCGCTTGCGATTCGTCGGGAAATGGTGAAGGCCAACGTTTTCTCGGATTCGTCAATACAACGACTGACGCGTCGTGCAATGCCAATTTAAGCTTCTCGTTTCCGAACGACTCGGGACCTGGGCCGATAATTACGGCAACAGCAACCGATCCCAACAACAACACTTCGGAGTTTTCGGCCTGCGCGACGCCTATGGGTGTTCTGCCGACGATTCAATTCAGTGCCGCGTCGTACACGATTGGCGAAGGAGATAAGCACGTCGACATACCCATCACGCGCAGTGGCGACACAAGCGTCGCGGCCAGCGTCAACTTTGCGACCAGCGATCTGGCCGGGACACAACCATGCAACATAACGATTGGGGTGGCTTCCTCGCGTTGCGATTACGAAACCAGGCTGGCTACGGTGAGCTTCGCGCCGGGCGAGACTTCGAAGACCATTTCGGTATCTATCATGGATGATTCATACCTGGAAGGTCCCGAAAGCTTTAACGTCAAGCTCACTAATCCGTCCGGAGCCTTCATTGGCGCGCCCTCGGAGGTCACCGTCACGATCACCGACAACGACCTCGCGAATGGGCCAAATCTGATCGACGCGCCGGACGTCTTTGTCCGCGCCCATTATCTGGGTTTTCTGAATCGCGAGCCGGACCAGAGCGGCTTCGACTTCTGGACGAATCAGATTACTTCCTGCGGTACAGATCAGGCGTGTATTCAACTGAAGCGCATTAACGTCTCGGCTGCTTTCTTTCTTTCGATTGAATTCCAACAGGCAGGTTATTTCATCGAACGGATTTACAAGACAGCGTATGGTGACGCCAATGGCTTCTCCACGAACGGCGGGGCGCATGTCTTGCGGGTGCCTCTCTTGCGATTCAATCAATTTCGTATCGACACCCAGCAAATCAGCGCCGGCGTGATCGTAGGGCAGAGCGGTTGGGAGACCGTGCTGGAAAATAACAAGCGCGCCTACGCCATGCAAATCGCGCCCAGCGCTGCCTATGCGTATCCGGCCTTGACGCCCTCCGAATTTGTGGATCGCTTGTTCGCGAACGCCGGGTTCACGCCGTCAACCGCAGATCGCAACGCCGCCATCGCTGAGTTTGCCGCCGCGAAAGACATCAGCGACATCGCGGCCCGCGCGCGCGCATTGCGCGACGTGGCGGACAATCCGAATTTCATTCAACAGGAGTTCAACCGCGCTTTCGTGCTGATGGATTACTTTGGCTACCTGCGTCGCAACCCGAATGATTATCCGGATTCAGACTATTCAGGTTACGACTTCTGGCTAACGAAACTGAATCAATTCAACGGAGACTATCAAAAGTCAGAGATGGTTAGGGCGTTCATAAACTCAGCGGAATACCGACAGCGGTTTGGGCCATGAGTCGCGGCTGAGGACCTTCAGTTGTCGAACGACATCGTGTCCACAGGTCTGATAATCTCAGCGCCGCGCGATCATACAGTTCAAGCCACGGCGGGGATAGCCTCGAACTGACTTTAGCTGACTACATTTCGATGGGTCTTTGTGCTCATGTCGGTCAATTCTTCTCGCGCCGCTATTGTCCAAAGCAGGATTGGCTCATACACCGGGG
>QHXG01000508.1 GCA_003222845.1 Acidobacteriota bacterium
CAGAAAGCAGGAAGACCACCGGGCTGGTGCGGCCACTACAACGAGTGGCTCGAGTATGGCTACATGCAGCAGGGGCGTGTTGCCGATGCACGCCGTGTGCTCGAAGGCTGCCGCCAGGTGGTTGAGCGGGCGGTTGCTCCGCATGACAATACTCCGGGAAATAACACGATGGGAGGCATGATGTCGTCCAACATGTTGGTTGAATCTTACGCTGACATGCGCGCCAACTTCGTGATCGATGCGCAGCTTTGGAATGACGATATTGTCCGATCGACGCTGCCAGCCGGCGATGATCCCATGGCCCAGTTGACTTTTGATTACACGAATGCGCTGGCGGCGATTCGGCGGGGCGATCTCGCCGTCGCGCGCGAAGCTGTGGCCCGCGCCGAGAGCGATCGCCAACGCGCCGCAGTCAGAGGGAAAGAGCAAAGGTACGCTGATCCTCGGAGGGACCAACGCTTAGCCATTCTCACTGAACAATTGCGGGCGCTGCTCACTGCTGCTGAGGGAAAGAGCGAGGTTGGTGTCACTGAGTTGAAGCGGATCGCCGCAGAGGAACACGCGATGTCCGTTGAATTCGGACCGCCGGCGGTTTACAAACCGACGGACGAACTCCTGGGCGAACTCCTGCTGGAAATGCATCGTCTCCCTGAAGCGCGTGACGCGTTTCAGGTCGCTTTGGCTCGCGCTCCCGGTCGCAGGTCGGTGATCCAAGCACTTGCTCGGGCTGACAAGGAGATCGTCGCCGCGAAGTAGTTTGAGCTACATTCCCAGAGTTAGACTTGCGGGCTCGATCACCGTGGCTCGTTCCGTCTCACGGTATGGTGTTCGAGCCGCCAACGATCGTCAGAGAGACAACCATGAGAGTCTTGTTGCTCATCCTTTCGCTTCTCCTGATACCCGAATCCTCAGCTCAGAATTCTGCGAGTGAGGATGGCAAATCACCGGTCGTGATCATTACTTCAAAGTGGTTCAGAGATCGCCAGCCCATCGATAATGCCGTATCGGTTTCAGTCCCGCCGGTCGCTGCGGTAACTTCAGCGGACAAGATCTACGAAAGGCAACGGCGGGTCAACGATCCCGCTGGGGTCAGGGATCCAAAGGCCGACACACTTGACGCGCGGGGCGCTGAACTGGACCGAATCGTTCAGGAATCGCGCGAGTCACAGCCGGTCGACGGCTTCGCCTATCAGATCAAAGTTCAAAACGCGAGTGCGAAGCCGATTCGAAATATTTTTTGGGAATATCGATTTAGAGAAATAGCAAAGCCCGATAACGTGGCCCGGCGACAGTTTCTTTGCAGCGTCCAAATCAAGCCAGAAAAACAGAGGGATTTACAGGCGTTCAGCCTGGGCGGTCCCAGCGACGTCGTGAATGTGAAGAGTCTCGCCAAAGACTCAAACAAGCAATTCGAGGAAGCAGTACTAATCAATCGGGTCGAATTTGCCGATGGAACTTTCTGGCAGCGGAAGGATTGGAATTTCGACGACGTGAAACTAACCGCGACGGCGCGCGATACTAAGAATTTGCCGATGTGCCGGGGACTGTGAGTGACCGAGTTGAGAGAGCCCAGATCTTCGCGTCTCTGCTGGAAGGCTGCTCTTTCTTCAAAGTAGCGTCATTTCGTTTCGAACTCAATCCACTCTCCAACGCCTTGCTCATTAGCTTTTTGATAGGCATGCGCGGCGGCAGCGAGATCTTCAATGGCCAAGCCGAGTGATTTGAAGAGCGTGATCTCAGCGCGCGATGTGCGGCCTGGATGGGCGCCGATTAAGACCTCGCCAAGCTCGGCGCGGATGTGTTCGGGGCCAATGGCGCCTTCTTCCGCCGCGATCAAATAGTCTCCGGCTTCATTCAAAGCAGATTCCCTCGCGTCGACGAACAGAGTGGCGTCGACCATTGTGGCGGTATCTATCTCGCGCGCCTTGGGCGAGAAAGTGCCGATGGCGTTGATATGCGCACCCTCCGAAATCCATTCGCGCTTTAGCACCGGTTCGCGAGATGTGGTCGCCGTCACGATGATATCTGCGCCGCGCACCGCCGCTTCCGCCGTCTCGACCGGCTCGATCGGAAAAGAGAATTGAGGCTGCATCTCCACGGCAAACTTCTGGGCGCGGCCAAAATGTTGAGCTGCAATTCTTATTCGCTTGAGATTACGAACGCCGGCGATCGCGACCACGTGCGGTCTCGCCTGTACACCGGCGCCGATTATCGCCAAGTCGCTTGCATCTTCGCACGCCAGTAAGCGCGTGGCGAGCGCGCTCACGGCTGCGGTGCGAATCGCAGTTATCGCTGAGGCATTGACTAGCGCAAGCAACTCGCCGGTAGTTCCGTCGAAAAGCATCACGCCGCCCTGATGCGCGTCTTTACCCAAAGCGGCATTTCCAGGGAAAACGCAAATAGCTTTTAGACTAAACAGTGGTGATTCGCCCGCGCGAAAGGCGGGCATCATCGCCATCACGCCTTTCACCTTTGACGGCCGAAAGATTGTGCGTAATGGCTGTTGGGATGCACCGCGGGCAAAGCTGGTGAATGCTGCTTCCATTGCGGCGATGCATTCGGGCATGGGAAGAAGCTGTGCGACTTCGGTGTGATTGAGAACCAGAACTTTCATGTCGCACAAAAGATATCATTTTTCATTTGCCATTTGTCGATTCCCTCTCCCTTTGGGAGAGGGTTAGGGTGAGGGCGTAGCTGAGTAAGCGAAAAAGAATCTCCCCCCTTGTTTGTTCGGTCCGCTCAGATAACAAGGGAAAGGTTGGGTTGCGTTTCATCGCTAGGCCCTCACCCCAGCCCTCTCCCAAAGGGAGAGGGAGATCACCGAATGACAAATGAAAACTGTCAAATGACAAATGGAAAACAATCCGATACTATGCTGCGCCAACGGTTGTTAATTCTTTTCAAAAATCAACGGAAGATTCAGATGATGAAGAATCATTTTCTCATTTCAACAGGACGCCGCATCGCACCGGTACTGGTGCTGGTTTTTTTGATCGGCGTTTGTGGCTCCGCGCTCGCGCAACAATTCAGCCCTGATCTGTTTAAGTCTCTTCACTGGCGCAGCATCGGTCCGTTTCGCGGCGGCAGAACGCGCGCCGTCGCGGGGGTGCCTTCGCAGCCTAACGTCTTCTACATCGCACAAGTTAATGGTGGGGTTTGGAAGACGGACGATTATGGCCGCATCTGGACGCCAATCTTCGACGAGCAGCCGACCGGCTCGATCGGATGCATCGCGGTCGCGGCTTCCGATCCGAATATTGTTTATGTTGGCAGCGGCGAAGGATTGCAGCGTCCTGACCTTTCGGTAGGAGACGGCATCTACAAATCTACTGATGCGGGGAAGACCTGGACGCATCTGGGTTTGCGCGACGGGCAGCAGATTCCGCAAATTGCAATCGATCCGCGCGATGCAAATCACATTCTCGTGGCTGTCGCCGGGCATCCGTACGGCCCAAACCAGGAGCGGGGCATATTTCGATCAACGGACGGCGGTCAAACGTTTGAGAAAGTTCTCTTCAAAGATGAAAACGTCGGAGGCGCGGACGTCGCGTTCGATCCAA
>QHXG01000509.1 GCA_003222845.1 Acidobacteriota bacterium
GGCTCGTAAGACCAGGCCACACCATAGTTGACAGTCAATCGAGGACTGGCGCGCCATGTGTCAGCGGCATACAGACGGTAGAGATCCATAATACGGTTCTTGTGAAAGTCCCGCTGAAGAGTCTGGCCAGGCCCGACGGCGGTGGTAAAGCTCCGCAGCGGAAGTTGGAGAATGTCATTCAAAGTCAGGAATGATGACGGCAGCGGAATTCGCTGCGCAGGCGAGGCAGTAGCATTGAAGTTTCGCACATCGTCTGGGGACCAAAGTGTAATCCCTGCCGGCTCCTGAGCGATCGCTGAGGCAGAAAATCTCGTGTCCTCCCAATCGAACCCGAAACGAAGACGGTGGTTTTCTCTCTGCCACACCAGACCATCGGTCAACTGGTAGCGGCGTCCGACTAGAGAAAGTCTGCGGTTAGTTCCAAACACAAGCCCGCTGTTCTGAACAGTGATACGAGGAGCACCGGCGCCAAAGCAGCCGGAGCAATCTTCGGCGGCGGCTGGTATTTCGGGGGCGCTAACAAAAAAGTATGAGAAGCGCAGATCGTTTACGACGTTTGTTGACAAGACGCTCGTGAGCGCGAGCATGGTTTGATCTACCCAGTTATTGACGTGCGACCAGCCGGAGGGAAGGGGCGTGCCATTAACGGGAGCGAAGGCACTGTTGCCGTCGTGGGTATAGCGGACGAACCCATTGTTATTGGCGTTCAGGTGCGCATCAAGACGGAGAGTAAACTGATTTCCCACGAAAGGACTGGGAAAGACTCCTCCGAGCGGAACAAAATCCGGGGTGCGCTGTTGAACTGATATCACTCCTCGCTGATTGTTGCGTTCATAGCTGGTAAAGAAAAACGCGCGATCTTTGCGAATTGGTCCGCCGAGTTGAAAACCGACCTGCTGCCGTTGAAAGAATGGATCCGGATTGCTCGCGTCACGACTGAGACCCGGGTAGGCTGAGAGGTTATGGTCGCGATAAAAATAGAATCCGCTGCCGTGGAAGTCTTTGCCGCCAGAGCGCGTCACGATGTTGACAGCGCCGTCGCTGGTCACGCTGGTCGCGAGATCGAAGTTGACCGTCGAGAGCTGAAACTCCTGCACGGCTTCCTGGGATACTTGCAGGCCGGCGCCGATTGTGCCAACGAGATTGATGTCAGCACCGTCTACGGTCACGCGGGTGAATCCGATGCGCGGCGTGGTTTGCACCCCAGCACCAAGCAGCGGCACAAAGATGCGGTTGTTCGTGCCTCGAATTGGATTCGTCACGCCCGGTTCGAGCTTGGCAAGATCGAGAAAATTGCGTCCATTGAGCGGCAGGTTTTCGATCTGCTTGCGGCTGATGACGCCGCCTACTTGATGGCTTTCATAGTTGATTAATGGAGTGGCGTCGTCGACTGTCACTTGTTCAGTGACTTGGCCAATTTCAAGCGTGAGATCTACCGTCGTGGTAGTGCCGGCCTCGACTGTCGCTGCGCGTTCCAATCGCCGAAAGCCGTTGGCTTCTGCTGCGACAGTATAAACGCCCGAAGGCAACGCCGCGGCGCTGTAATCTCCGTCCGTTGAAGCGACGAGATTGCGAGTGAGACCGTTATCGCGATTTGTGATGACGACGCGAGCAGCGGGGAGGCGCGCGCCGCTGGAATCGGTTACTACGCCCGCGATCGTACCAGTTGGCGATTGAGCATACACCGAGCCGACCGCCAAGAACGTCACCACGAGACAATATGATCGAATCCGGCGCATGGTTTCCTTCGTTAGGGGGTGCGTGAACCAGGTCCGTAGGACCGAAATCTTTATAGCATCGCGGAAATCAATTCGACCGGAGCTCTCATTCTCACGCGGTTTCAACCGGGTGGAAGAGTTGGGCTATCAATCGCACTCCGTTAACCGTTTCAACGGTTTTTCTTCGCCTGACGAAACCGTCGAAACGGTTAGGGAAACCAATGAGAACGCGCCGCACCACCCGGTTGAAACCGGGTGAGAATGAGAGGCACTCGGACTAAAGTTTCATAAACCTCTCGGGTGGCAGATTCATTCGTCGCAGCAAATCCGCGAAACGCGGGTCTGAATGCAAAGGGTCGAACATCGGCCGGCTCGGGAAATGCTGCAAAACCGGCACGTGCTCCTCATAAGCTTTGTTCAAGTATTCAAAGGCTCGATCCTTATCGCCGAGGCCGGTGTAAATGATCGCAAAGTTGTACGGAGAGATGTAACCCTTCTTCGCCAGCTCGTTCTGCTCGTTGAGTATCTTCAACGCTTCATCACGTTTGCCTGCTGCGGCGTAGGCGTAGGCCAATATGGGGTACTTATCCCATCGTTCCGGCGCATTTTCGCTCGCGACATCCTTCTGCATCTCGGTGATTGCTTCCTGATACATTCCCTTTCCGATGTAAGCCTCGGCGAGTTGAAAGTTACCGCGATCAGGTTTGCCTTCTTTCGCCTTAAGGTACGTCTCAATTGCTCTGTCGTACTGGCGCTGGTGCAGATAAGAATATGCGGTGCCTCCGATACCTGTGCTATCAAGCTCTTTCGCCCGCTTCATGTACGGAATGGATTCCTCCGGTCGTCCATTGTGTACCAGAAAGGTTCCATAAATGCCAACAACAGAGGCGGAGTTTGGATTTAGCTCTAGGGCGCGTTTGAATTCCCTCTCAGCGCCCGTCCAGTCCCAACTAAATGACTCCTTCACGAGCCCCAACAAGGCGTGAGCCTCAGCCAATGAGTCGTCTAGCTCGACTGCCTTGAGCGCCGCCCACTCAGACTTCTGTCGAGATTCATTTGGCAGCCAGAAGCCTCTCATTCCCAAAGTGAAATAAGCCTTAGCTAACCGGGCATAGGCGAGCGCGTAGTTCTGATCTATTTTGATTGCTTGCTCGAAAGAGTCGATGCTCTTCTGCATTCCCTCTTTTGTTTGCGGGCGGAAGTAATAATTGCCCAAGGCACAAAGCTCGTAAGCTCTAGTATTCTCGGTGTAGTGTTTCGCCACTTGCTGCTGCTGTGCGCTGGTGAGCCGCAGCCGCAACTTCTCAGAAATCTGCTGGGCGATTTCGCTCTGCACCGCGATGATGTCCGATAGTTTGCGATTATATTGCTCGCCCCATAAACGATGATTGTCGCGTACGTCCACCAACTCAGTCGTGATGGATAGATCGTCTCCGTGCTGAGTGAGTCTGCCCATGAGCACCGCGCCAACTTTCAGCTCGCGCCCGACAGCCTGCGGGTCAGTCTGCTTTCCTTTGTAGCGCAAGACCGAGTTAAGCGACATCACTTTCAAGCTCGGCAGTTGCGT
>QHXG01000527.1 GCA_003222845.1 Acidobacteriota bacterium
TTGACGGTGTTCAGAGTACCGACTTCAGTCGGTTTTTTGGTTAATGAGAAAGACCCGACTAAAGCTGGTACTCTAACACCGTAAATTTCTTGTAGCTTTGAGGGGTTCCGGCGCGTCTTAATTCGAAGAAGCGGTCACCGAGGAGAAGCTCTTATTGTTTAGCGATCAATTCCGTCGCGGCGAGTCAGATAAGACC
Organism: Acidobacteriota bacterium; assembly: GCA_003222845.1. Classification (GTDB taxonomy): domain Bacteria; phylum Acidobacteriota; class Blastocatellia; order Pyrinomonadales; family Pyrinomonadaceae; genus UBA11740. The sequence goes on from QHXG01000527.1 coordinate 197, forward strand.
AAATTGAGCGGCGCCACTGGTTCCAAGCTGGTTTCGACGCTCTCCGACGTCGCCTGGAAAGCTTTTCAATCCGTCAACCAAAGGCTGCCCGAAGGCGAGGCGATTCGGCCAAAGTGGGCGCCTGGCCCGCTGTTGAAATCCTACGAACGTTCGGCGCCGCCGCTGGGTTTTCCCAGAGAGACAGATTCGCTTTGTCCGCGCTGCGTTAAAGAAGTGCGCACGGCGGTGATTGAGGGCACCACCTCTCTCGAAGCGTTGATGAATGAACATCCGGGAGAAATCAAAGCCCAAATTGTGGAAGATAACGGCCAGGTCGTCATGCGTAAGACTTGCCCGAAACATGGGCTCTTCGTAGACGTAATGGCCACTGATCCAGCGTTTCTCGAGCGCATCGAATCACTCTTTTTTGGTCGCGACTTTAAGGCCGCCGAAGATTCTCACGTGCATAAGCACGGGACATCGAATATCAAGTTTGGCCGCGGCGCGGTGTTGACGGTCGATCTCACCAACCGCTGCAACATGATGTGCAATCCGTGCTTCATGGATGCCAACCAGGTTGGCTATGTGCACGAGCCCACGTTCGAAGACACGAAAGCGATTCTCGATCGCGCGGTGTCGTTCAAACCGCGGCGACAAGTCATCATTCTTTTCTCCGGCGGCGAACCAACTCTATCGCCTTACTATCTCGAAGCGGTAGCTTATGCAAAAAAGATTGGTTTCTATCGTATTCTTGCGGCGACCAATGGAATTCGGTTTGCGGAAGACATCGAGTTTTGCAAAGCAGCGAAAGCCGCCGGTCAGCACGGCGTTTACTTACAATTTGACGGTGTCGGCGAAGAGAAGAACAAACATCGCGGCGTCGGCAACTTGTTCGATGTGAAAGTTCGTGCGATTGAAAACCTCGCCAGCGTCGGCATCAAGGTCACGCTGGTAGTTACCATAGTTAACACTATCAACAACGATGCGATTGGCCAGATCGTTGAGTTCGCTGCCAAAAACATCGACAAGGTGCAGACGATCGCATTCCAACCAGTTTCATTCACCGGCCGCGATGAAGACGTACCCGACGCCGTCCGCATCAAGCAGCGTTACACGCTCTCAGGCATGACGCACGATTTGAAGGATCAGCTTGGTGGGCGCATGCAGCCCCTGCGCGATTGGTTTCCGTTATCGTCGTACTCAGCATTCACCAGCGTGATGGACATGCTGCAAGGCGCCGACGCACCGTGGGGTTGGTCATCGTGTAATTGTCATCCGAACTGCGGCATCTTCACGCTTGCGGTCGTCAATAAGCAGACTGGCGACTTCCGATCGCTGTTCGAGTTCTTCAACTACGAACAGTTTATGAAAGATGTCGCTGTGATTACCGATACGGCGCGCGGCAAGAAACTCTCGTATGCGCAACTCGGCATGGCGATCATGCGCAACTTCGACGCGTCGAAAGCGCCGGAAGGCTTTCCAATCTCGCAAATCGTCAATCTGTTCAAGCCATCTTCGACCAATTCAAATTCCGATCGCAACGATCGCATGACCAGCGCGGGTCAGGACACTACGACTGACAACTGGCGAGTGCTCTGTGTTGAAGGCATGTGGTTCCAGGACCTTTTTAATTACGACTTCCGTCGCACCGAGATGTGTGTGATTCCCTACGGCACCCAGGAAGGCGAAATCTCATTCTGCGCTTACAACACCGGCGTCGGCTGGCGGCAGATCATCGAAAACATGCACAAGACTGCCAATCTCAAAGAATGGTACGAAGAGAACGAACGCCATGCCGTTTACGCGGCCGGCCACAATGTTCCTAACATCCCGAAGAAGCATTCGCTGAGTCTGCCGATTATCCAGGCCGTCCTCGAAGAGGACGCGGATCATAAGCCCGTAGTTACTTCGCCATATTTGATTGAAGAGCACGAGGCGGTTAGCGTTTAGATCAATCGGTAGAGCCCGTCCCCGCGCAGGATGAACATTCATCCCAAGTAAACCAGTCGTTCGTTCGCGACATGCGCCGTTCTTGGCGTGTGTCAGCTTCGTCCGCCTGAACCAGAGATTAGCTTAGCCAGGATTCTCTACCTCAACTATCTAGATCGTAAGGAGAATTAGCGATGTTACATGCTCAACAAATCTTAAAGGGTCAGGCTGCAAGAGTTATTTCGTTCGCGCTGCTCATCGCAGTGCTGACGGCCCACTCACTTCCGTTGGCCGCCTCAAATCGCCATGAGAAACAGGAGAAGGTCGCTCAAGCTACTGAAGTCGTTCTTCCCGACGGCACTGAGTTTACCGTTCTCACAACCGACGAGATCTCCAGTAAGACCGCAGCCGAAGGAGATGCAGTAACCTTCAAAGTTGAAGAGGACGTTAAGATCAATGGAAGAGTCGTCATCGCGAAAGACACGATTGTCAAAGGAACGGTTTCGAGCGTTGAACAGAAGGGGCGAATGGGGAAAGCCGGCAAACTCGGAATCAGAATCGAGTCGACGAAAACCGTTGATGGCCAAAAACTGAAACTGCGCGCGTCGAAAGGCAAGGAAGGCGAGGATAAGACCACAAACGTGATTCTGCTGAGCGTTTTGGTTAGCCCATTCTTTCTGTTGAAGCATGGGAAGGATGCCGTAATCAAGTCCGGAACCAAACTGAAAGTATTTAGTGACCAGGAGTTGAAAGTTCTCGCGCCATAGCAGTGGATACGTCTTTGTGCTCGTTCGATCTACAAGGAAACGAAAGAGCAGGTCGTAGCGAGATTCTTCGACCATTGAATGCGTGGCGTGACTGCCACGCATTTTTGTTTGGCGGCGATCTCTTCTCGGCGGCACGCGCGGCATTGCGATTGCCCTTCGTGAACTCATGGAGGGTTCGAATCGCATGAGACGATCGATTGCTTTAATATTCGGCGTAATACTCTTCTGTTCAAACGCGGTATCACAGTCTTCCGCGCTTTCGACGATCGCAGGAAATTCCATCCAACTGTCGCCATCCGAAGCTGTGACTTCAACGAAGTTGCGGGCGCGTGAACTCACGATTCCTGCCGGCACTCCGGTTGAAATTGAAGCCGCGTACTCGGTCAGCTCTCGCGACATGCGGCCGGGCGAGTTCTTGAGCTTTCGCGTGCTCGTCCCGATTAGAATCGACGGCGTAACGCTTATCGATCCCTATTCGCTGGTGACTGCTCGAGTCGTGCAAGCGAAGCGCGGCGGACATTGGGGAAAGGCAGGCAAGCTGACTTGGATGATGCAGGATGTGGTGGCGGCTGATCTCACGCGCGTAACCTTAACTGCCCGGCAGAATTTACCGTCCGGTCAAAATGGGATCAGCGGCACGAGCCACGGCGGCGAAGTGGCCGCAAAGACAATCGTGTTCGGTGCGTTGCTCTTTCCGATTTCGCCGCTGGCCTTGATGAGCGGTTTTAAACGCGGGGAAGATGCAATCCTGCCACAGGGCAAGCGCTTTATTGTCTATGTCGCGAACGATACCAGGGTGAAAGTTCCTACCGAGCGCAACTTGGCCCCATAAATGGGCGGGATTTCTAAATCAACATGTGGCGGCGAATCAGGAAGTTAACCGCAGAGGCCGCGGAGTTCCACGCAGAGGTCGCA
>QHXG01000528.1 GCA_003222845.1 Acidobacteriota bacterium
AGCCAGAATCATTGAATTCGTTTCGGCGTTTGTCGTGGCCACGATATCTACTCTTGGTTACTCGGGCGTCGTCTTGCTTATGGCGATCGAATCCGCGTGCATCCCTCTGCCGTCCGAGATAATCATGCCGTTTTCCGGCTACCTGATCTACACAGGCCGTTTCAATTTGTGGTTGGTGGGCGTTGCCGGAGCGTTCGGATGCGTGCTTGGCTCTTTGGTCGCGTATTGCGTCGGCATGTACGGTGGCAGGCCGTTGATTGAGAAGTACGGGCGTTATGTTTTGATTTCTCATCACGATCTGGATTTGGCGGACCGTTGGTTTGCGCGGTTCGGCGAAATCATCGTCTTCGCCAGCCGCTTGCTACCGGTGATTCGCACATTCATAGCTTTTCCAGCGGGTGTAGCGCGGATGAATCTCAAGCGCTTTGTTATTTACACATTCGCCGGCTCGCTGCCTTGGTGTCTGGGGTTAGCATATATCGGACAGAAACTGGGTGAGCAATGGGAAACGAATCCCATGCTGAAGACCTTTTTTCATCGATTCGATTTCGTCATTGGAATTGTGGGCGTGCTCGCGGTAGCCTGGTGGGTGCGGCGACATCTAATCGCGATGCGCAGAGCCAGACATATCCAGGAGATTCGCAAAGAAGAGAGCGAAGCTCCGACCGGGATCGAGATAGCACGTCCCGAATGAGCGAAATCAATCGCTTTATCATTCTCGCGAATATTCAGCGCTCGCCCGCCCGTTGACATAACCTCTGCCGCTACCTAGAATCCAGTTTGCACTTTTGTCGGGGCGTGGCTCAGCCTGGTAGAGCGCACGGTTCGGGACCGTGAGGTCGGTGGTTCGAATCCACTCGCCCCGACCATCTTTTCGCTTCCCGTTTTGACATAAACAGATTAACCTCGCATTCTTTCCGAAAGAGCAGTTCGGACTGCCGCACCTCGATGAGCGAAGTCAGATTGAACATCATAGATTGTGAAGGCGCGATTCATGGAACAGTCCATGGCAGCGTCTCTGACGCGGTGGTGGCTTCGTTGTCGGCAGAGCCTCAGACGGTTATCGAAGTGGAAGCTGCTGTGGCGCGGTTTATTAGGCCCACTGATCAGGGGCCTTTCGTGTCATTCAAACCAGGCGTCAATGACGAACCATGGGATGCCGGTGTGGTTCTGGTTGATTTAGCTGCGCGTGTGCTGGCATCAGAGTCGCTTTACTCCCAACCAGAGAAGGAAGGCGAAGTAGCTTATCACGACGGAACGACAGCTACGGAGGTAGCCGTGCTTTATCGCGTACCTGACGATTGGGTGTTCCTTAATTCGCTGACGGAATACGAAGCCGTGCGCGCGCGCCGCCGAGCTGAACTTGCCACAAATCCACCGCTTGATGCGCGCCCGTTGCTCTACGGGAATGCGTTGCTCGAGTTCATCGTGGGTAAGTGTCTTCGCGCGCAATCGAGAGCTTCAAGCGAACAGGAATTCACCGAGGAAGAGATCGCGAGTCTCATTTCCGATATTCATGCCAAATGGCTAATTACGCCGCGCGAGGAGCTGAATGGACAGTCGCCGCGAGACGTGCTCCTCGCCAGGCGGGAACATATCGATTTCGACCTCCATACGCGGCAATTGCAATGGACTTTTGTAGGCGAAGGGCCACCATGCTTGTCTCGCGATTCATTCGCTTATAGATTCGCTGGATTTGGAACGCAAGAGTGTGTGGTCTATTACGACTTAGTGCGACATCTGTTGTGGGAATGCTGGGAACGCGTACGCAAATCCGCGAAGGTTAAGAAAAGTGAAGGAACAGCCGCGCCGGAAATCACGCAACTCAAAAGCTGCTTGGAAGATCTCAAAACCGAATGGCTCGAAAAGCCACAGAAAGATTATAGCGGCCGGATTCCCGTACTTATCATCGAAAACGAACGCCGGCGCTTACCGAGTACGATGTCTTCTAAAGACGTCGTCATCGACGAAGATTGCGACATTTGTCGGATGATGGGCGACGATATAAGTATGGGGCTGGGCGTGAGCTTCTGGAGTCTGGATGGCTGCAACATGGATGACGATTTCGCGTTTTCATTTTTCCGCACGCATGAAGAATGGGAAGCAGATAAACGCCAGTGGGAAGAATTCAACCGCGAATTTGATCGCAAGTGGAAGGAAGAACACCCGGACTTAGTCGAAGAGAATTTCGAATCCTTGGACAGCGAGGGCGATGATTTTATTCAGTGAATGCGTTACTAGCCGAACCGGTGACGCGAGATTGCCGTATGCCGCGAGCCTTCACTCAATAACTCACTTCTGAAGAGAACCATTTCCGACACACTGACCCGTTGATTTGTGAATCCCATTTCTTCGTGCAGCCTGGCTATTTGACGTGAGCCCTGCGGCTTGCGTAGGCGAGCGATCGTGAGATGCGGATGGAAGGGACGCTCTTCGCGAGCGAAACCCGCTTTGGTACATTCGTCCTCAAGGCTGCGATGAAGTTCAGCTAACTTTCCACTTGGGTCGTCGATTCCAATCCAGAGCACACGCGGCTGGCCTCTCGGCGGAAATGCGCCGCAGCGACCGACGATTAAATCGAAAGGCGAAAACCTGACGGCAGCGTTGTAAGGCACCTGTGAGAGAGCCTCTATTTTCGTCACGGGCGTGTTGCCGAGAAACTTCAGCGTTAGATGCAGGTTCTCTTCACGGCTCCAACTCGCGTGAACGTCCGGGAGAGCTTTGCGCAAACGATTGATATGATCACTCAAGCTCTTTCGGACGACGGACGGCAATTCGATCGCGATGAAGACGCGCCAGTGCTCGGTCGCTTCTTTCATTTCGGAGCGGGTTCCAGGATTAGTGTTTCCTTCGTGGCAGTTTCTACCGCGGTCTTGGTGAAGGGAAAGGCGCGTGGCGTGACGTTGCGCCAATCGTCGAGTTGATCTTTCCAATGCGGGTTTGTGGGAAGGCCTGATTCTCCCAACGGAATTCCGTTCAAGCTCTTATCCCAATCGCTTGGATCGGCGATCAGTCGCATGGAAACGCTCGAGCCGACGTTGATTACTCCGCCGCCGCCGTTTTGCGGAAAAGGCGCGATCGCGAATTGGGCCCCAATGAAAGGCACCTGCGCCAGAGGGTGAAGGAAGCGAGCCTTAACCATGTTACCCCAGGTCCATTTTGATTCGTCGGCCCCCATCGATTTTGTTAGCGCTTGTCGCGCGTCATCGTTAGATGCGCGTATGAGATCACCATAAGTGGCGGATTCCTTCGGCAGCCATTCTTTCGGTTGATCAGTAACGACCCGATCTATGAAAACATCGGACTCAGGCCAGTAATAATTCTTCGCCAAATCGGCTCCGAGCGCAGCATTAAGAATTCGTTGACGAAAAGCGCTGCGCATTTGAACCACGACGGGAGCAGTCCGAGAATCGACGTTGAGCATTCCGTCCCACTTCTCTAAGTCTGAAATTAGGTTACGCAGCTTCTCATCACTCGCTGCGTCTGGCAACGACTTCAGCGTTTTTGCCGCCGCGCGCGCGAAGGTTATATTCGCGATCGAATAGACGTCAGCTTGAATTCGACGAAAGTCATCGGTAGTCAGCTTTGGTTTCTCGGAAAGCAGCGTGAAAATGCGGCGAGCACGATAAG
>QHXG01000222.1 GCA_003222845.1 Acidobacteriota bacterium
AACTCTAACTTCCATGTGGAAATTTGGGCCGATTAACAACGCCAAGGCGGATACGTATCACAACGAGTCTGCTGAGGGGATATGGAATTACGATCATTATCTCAGGTCCGCCTATTACGACACTGCGCTGGTTGAATACATTAACTACTATCGAACCGGTGACCCGACCTTTCTAAGCTACGCGCGCAAGATGGCTGATGCTCTATGGGACTCGCAGTACATTGATTTTGGCACGGTGACGCAAGGCCCAAATTATTTGCCTCCGCGTTCGCAGGCGTTTGCGGGGCTGATGTTGCGCGCGCTTGACGGGAAACCGGAGTATTGGGACTACCTTTATCGTGAGGTGCGCGCGACNAATTGGGTCAAGCAGCGGCGGAATGATGCCACGCTCTACTACGACATTCGGGAGGATGGCTACGCGCAACTCTATGCGGTACTGCTGGCCCGCGTGCTCCCGAACCAATATCCGTTATTTGCGAACGGCACGTCGATGGCCCAAACCGGCATGGCCATGGATGGGGCGTCGAAGCGGGCCGCATTGTTGGCGGATGCCGAGGACGCTGCCGTGAACTTCTTTGGCCGCTTGCAACAAGCGGATGGCTCGTGGCGCAACAACGTCGATAGCGAGCAGGTCGTCAATACTGAACAGCCGTTCATGACCGGTCTATATCTGGAGAGTGCTGTCCTACTGCATCAGGTGACCGCGAGCGCTACGGTAAAAGCGAGCCTGCGCGATCAGATTACGCGCTCCTGTCGCCATCTTTACCGCGACGCTTATCGCGGCAGTGAGGTAGTGAAAGACATGCCCCAGTATCGTTGGCGTGGAATGTTCTACTACTGGGGCGGCGGAACGACCACGAACCCATCGGCCTACGCGCACGGAAAGGGAGCGCAGGCGACTCAGGGCGATCGCGGAATGATCAGCCAGGTAAGGCACGGCAACTCGACCATTCATCACGCCTTTGGATACGCATATGTCATTTCGGGAGATCGGACTTTCCTGACCATGGGTGACGAGATATTCGGGGCTTCTTTCGGTGATGACACGGATACTTTGAGAAATCTCGCCTACGTCGGGGGCAAAGAATATGACCAGACGTATCGAGCTTCCGGTAGATACCTGGCATGGCGAGTCTCTTCGATTGGATCGGCTGGAGCCGGTTTCCCAAACAAGTAACCCTGTCCTCGATCACATCTCAGGAGCCTCAGAAATTTGAGTTGGTCTTCCGTCTCGATCCCTTCGGCGATCACTTTAAGCCTCAAGTTGTGCGCTAACGTGACGATCGCCATCACTAGCGCAGCATCGTCCGGATCAGTCGTGGCGCTTTTGACGAAGGACTGATCGAGCTTTACTGAATCAATCGGCAGGTTCTTCAGATAACCGAGGGACGAATATCCCGTGCCGAAATCGTCAATCGCGATTTTTAAGCCCATCTCTCTGAGGCTGGTGAGTATCTCAACTTCCGACTCAGCGTTTTGCATCATGGAAGTCTCGGTAAGCTCAAGCTCGAGACAGTCCGGCTCAAGCTCAGTCTCGTTAAGAGTTTGCACTATGGTCTCGCGAAGATTTCCCTGCTGCAATTGTCTCGGCGAAACATTGACGGCAATGCGAAAGCCAAGTAAGCCGGCTTCACGCCACTTTCGAGCTTGCGCGCAGGCCATACGCAGAACCCACGCGCCGATTGGAACAATGAGCCCGGTCTCTTCCGCTAGCAAGATGAAGTCGGCGGGCGCCAGCAGTCCCAGCTCCGGATGTTTCCAGCGAACCAACGCCTCAGCGCCAACGATATTCCCCGATTCGATATCTACTTGCGGCTGGTAATAGACGACAAACTCTTCATTATCTACAGCGCGGCGCAGTTGCTTCACTGAGTTTTCGTCATTGCCGCTCACCCTCGTTAGTTTGTCTCTGAATAGCTGCCCCTGATCGAGCGCCCGTCGGACGGCCGCATCCACTTCAGATAGGTCAAATGGTTTCGTGATGTAGTCGAACGCCCCGGCCCGCATTGCGTCAATCGCGAATTCGATGGTTCGCCGGCCGCTAATCATAATGATTACGGTCTCGGGAGAGAGATTGAGAATGTGCGGAACCATTTCAAGTCCGCTCATTCGCGCCATCGTAATATCGCTGATGATTACGTCGAACGATTCTGTCGAGAGAAGCGCAAGAGCATCTTCCCCGGAGTTTAGCGCCACGCAGTCATAGGACTGGCTCAGGAAATCGTGCAATACGTCTCTGATCTGACTTTCATCATCAACGATTAATAGACGCGCCCTTTTCTCCGCCATGAATAGCTCTCCACATAATTGTTTAGATCGTCGGGAGCGCCTGTCCAGCAATAAGAGTGCCAACTGGATCAAAGGCTGAAGATTATCAACTACCTGCGCTGCGATCACTTCGCATCGAGAAACAGATTTCGGAAAACCTGGGCATTTTACTGCGGCACGACCCTTAGACGCTGCGGAACTCTGCGCTGTGGGAATTTTGCATCGGTGATTGTCACGGTCGGTTCCGCCGCCAACCACATTCAGTGGTCGTTCTGCGACTTTAGTGACTCGCTGGTGAGGCCTCTTCGTTCTCTATCAATAACATCCATCCTGCGACTGCATGTTTTGCTTTAAATCCTTTCCCGCCAGGTAGAACTTTGGTCCGGTGCTTTCTGGTCAACGCTTTTAGCGGCGGTACGGCGCTTGCCACGGACGGCCACCACCGAAAAGGTATTGGGTTGGCTTGAACGTGAGGGGCCGTCCTCGACTTATCAATCAAGGAGCAGCTAAGTGAGATTGATCGAACCCAGACGCAAAAGTTGGCTCGCCGTGATTTTGACCGCGCTCGGCGTCGCTATCGGCTTTTCTACTGTCGACCATCCCAGGGCCCAATCAGAGATGACTGCTTCTTCCAAGATCTCACCCGAGTTGGCTGAACGTGTTAGAGGTGGGCCAGGCCTTAGTCGTGCGAACGTCATCATTCAATTCAATGAGGGCGCGGGCCTTCAACTTGATTCTTTAGTGATCGACCATGGCGCGACGTTGACGCGACGGTTAGACCATCTCAACGTCTCCGTCGTCGCCCTGCCGTTGAATGCGGTCCAGGAGCTGGCCACTCATAATGAAGTACGGTACATCTCAGCAGACCGGCCACTCGCCTCCTTAGGGCACGTTTCAAATACTACCGGAACGGAGGCCGTGCGCGTCCAGACGACTTCTCCCGGCGATCAAATAACAACCACGACCGTCTTCGACGGCAGCGGCGTCGGCATCGCGATCCTTGACTCTGGAGTCGACGACAACCACTTGGCCTTCCGCAACCAAAACGGTTTGAGTCGAGTGATCATCAGTCGCGATTTTACCGGGGAGAGTCGCACGGATGACGTGTACGGTCATGGGACGCATGTGGCTTCGATAGCCGCCGGCAACGATCAAATTTCAGATGGCGCCTACACGGGGATCGCTCCAAACGCGAATCTTGTCAATCTGCGTATTCTTAACTCGCAAGGGGTAGGTTCCACTTCCAACCTGCTGGCTGCTTTGGATTGGGTGATGAATTATCACCTCGTCTATGGAATTCGTGTCCTCAACATGAGTGTGGGAACGCTAGCAATCGATTCGTATGGGAGTGACCCGCTCTGTCAGGCTGTGCGTCGCGTGACCGATGCCGGCATGGTCGTAGTCGCCGCCGCGGGAAACAACGGCAAGAGCATCAGCGGCCAAAAGATATATGGGCAGATTCATTCGCCCGGCAACGAGCCCTCAGCCATTACCGTTGGCGCGTCAAACAGCTTCGGTACAGATGTGCGGAGCGATGACACTGTGACCACGTATAGCTCGCGAGGACCGACGCGGAGTTACCGGACGGACGAGAACGCCGTCAGACATTACGACAATCTGCTTAAACCTGATCTCACCGCACCAGGTAACAAGATTGTAGGCGCGGCGGCGGCGGACAACTATCTATTAGCGACTCACCCTGAATTGAACGCCAACGTAAGTACGGTTTCGAACCGACGCATGATGTATATGAGCGGATCATCAATGGCCACGCCGATAGTGACCGGTACTGCCGCTTTACTGCTGCAAGCGAACCCGACTCTAACGCCCAGCCTGGTAAAAGCCATTTTGATGTACACAGCCCAGCCGCTGTCCGGCTCAAACATGTTCGAACAGGGAGCAGGCGAAATTAACGTCGAAGGGGCCATGCGGCTCGCCAAATTAGTTAGAAGCGGCCTGACGACGTTTACGCCGCTCGGTGCTCCGTTGCTGGTGGCCTCGGCGCCTGCGGAGGAGACAACTCTTAGCGGCCAAACATTCTGCTGGGCGCGTGGGATCATTATGAACCACGCCTACGCGAGCGGTTCGGACCTGGTTACGAAGTACCAAGTGGTTTATGCCAGAGGATTCATCCTTGGTGATGGCGTCGCCGAAACTTCATCGAGCCAGGCAGTTAACGCCGCCAGGATGTCGAGCAACGTTTTGCTCGGCACGAATATCGTGACCAGCGACGGAACTTTTCTTGGCGGAGGTTCATTCTTCATGGGTCTCAGTTCGCTGCTAGGTGACGGCATCATGATCCCCGACGGCGTCATGGTTGGCGATGGTGTCATGGTTGGCGATGGTGTCATGGTCGGCGATGGCTCTGTTCAGCCAGACTCTCTGTTGACCGGCGACAACACCGCTTGCATGAGATAGCGGCGTTTCAAAAAACTTGACGATGAAATGATTTGTTGAAATACTTACGACCCAACCCGACTCTCCCTTGAGTTTTTTTGTTGGCCTTCCCGACGGGCTCTGTTGTTTTCCAAGCTCAGTTCTTTTTTCCGGCTGAGAACCTTAACGCCGAAATTACTTGCGGCGTCTCTCCTGAGTCAGGAATCAGGCACGGTACGTAGCCTTTTATAAAACCGTACCACGTGCGATTTCAGAATCACCTAATTGTACCTGGTGTTTTCTGAAGCTGCCCAGAAACGAGGTGTCAATGAACCGCGGTAGCCCCACCGTAAAGTGGCTTAGTCTCTTCTTGCTGCTAATTTTCTCATGCAGTCTTCTTTTCGTTACATATTCTTCCGACGCCCAGAACGTTCCCAGGTCGAAAGAAAAAGTCTCGCCGGATTTGCCGTACCGAGCGCGCGACACCTCTTCAAGTGAGCGGGTCACGGTAATTATTCAATTCAACGGTAATCCTGGCAGCAGTTTCGATTCCTTTCTGTCGAGCAATTCGGGTCAAAAGAAGGCGGCTTTCCTCCATCTCAATGCGCACCTAGTTGAAGTTCCTGCCAGAGCGGTCGAGGCGTTGGCCGCTCGACCGGACGTAGACTTCGTCTCGCTGGACCGAGAAGTCGTTTCGTTCGGACACGTTTCTTTGACCACGGGCGCCGATGCGGTCCGCACGATCAACGGCACTAATGTGACAGGGTTAGACGGTTCGGGCGTTGGAATTGCCGTGCTTGATTCCGGAATCGATCCCAACCATACCTCCTTTTTGGATCGCAACAATAATCGGCGCGTAATTGTCAGCCGTGATTTTACCGGAGAGGGACGCACTGACGACCCTTATGGGCATGGCACCCACGTCGCGGCGCTCGCTGCCGGCAACGGCCGGATCTCGAATGGGCAATACGTCGGTATTGCCCCCAATGCAAATTTGATCAACCTGCGCGTGCTCGGGGCAACTGGTTCGGGCACCACGTCCGCAGTTTTGAGCGCCCTTGATTGGGTGATGACGAACCAGTCCACTTACAACATCCAGGTTGTGAATATGAGCTTCGGCACACCGGCGATTGACTCTTACAAAAACGATCCGATCTGTCGCGCGGTGCGTCGCCTGGTCGATGCCGGCATCGTCGTCGTGGCAGCCGCCGGCAATAATGGGAAAAACGCAGACGGCCAGAAGGTTTATGGCCAGATACATTCACCCGGCAATGAGCCTTCGGCGATTACCGTCGGCGCCGCCAACAGCTACGGCACCAACCAACGAAGTGACGACGTTATCACCAGCTACAGCTCGAGAGGCCCAACGCGTAGCGCCTGGACAGATAAGTGGGGCGTCAAGCATTACGATAATTTCATCAAGCCTGACCTCGTCGCACCCGGCAATAAACTGATTGGCGCCGAAGCGGTGAACAACTACCTGGTGACGCAGAATCCTTTTCTGGATGCGGGCGTTAGTCCCGTCGATGCCCGAAAGATGATGTTTATGAGCGGGACATCGATGGCGGCTCCCGTGGTCGCGGGCGCCGCGGCTCTTCTGTTACAAGCCAATCCGACTCTGACGCCAAACCTGATCAGGGTTCTGCTCATGTATACCGCGCAGCCGCTCGCGCGCTTCAACATGCTCGAGCAGGGCGCAGGCGAGATCAATATCGAAGGCGCCGTCCACGTGGCTCGCCTGGTGCGCACAGACGCAGGTTCAAATACTGAGCTCGGTGCTCCGCTCTTAACGACAACCATTCCGCCGATGCCGCGGACATCGATCGCCGGAGAGACGTTTACTTGGTCGCAAGGAGTAATTTTCAAATACGACTTTGCGACGGGGCTTGAACTCATCACCAGGTATCAACCGGTTTATGGTTTGGGTGGGCTCGTCAGCGATGGAGTCTACCCTAAGAAAGGCGTTCTCGTCATAGATCGAACAATGCTCTCAAGCGGAGTTCTGGTAAGCGACGGCGTGCTGGTCAGCGATGGCACGGCGCTGGGAAATGGCACGGTTTTTCTGACTTCCGGAGTGCTGGTCAGCGACGGAGTCCTGGTGAGCGACGGTGTCCTGGTCAGTGATGGAGTGTTGGTCAGCGATGCCAGCTTGACCAGCAATTCAACCACCCAAGCATTGGCGGCCACGATGAACGGCGATCCCATGTGCAGTACCAATGTGCAGATTGATACGGGCCAAGACTGCTTGAGCTACTGATCTGCTGGTTTTCGTTTTTCTCGCGTTCGATTTGTTAGAAGAAAATTCGTAAGGAGTACGATGACACCTCAATTTCCAAAACTCAATGAACCGCGCCCGGGCGTAGGACCATCACTCTGTATGGCTCGATCTTTGTTCGCACATGAACTTATCGAAGAGAACAAAGCCGAAGTCCTTCGTTTCCTGGCAGAGCGTCCGCTTCACAACGTTGTGATGAGCGGTTTCGTCCGCGACAACGGAATCGAGAGCTGGCTCAATCGAGGCACTTTCTATGGATGCCGCGATGACCTGGGCAATCTGGAAGGCGTGGCTTTGATCGGACATGCAATGTTCATCGACGCGCGCAGCGGCCAGGCGCTCGGAGTTTTCGCGCGCCTCGCGCAAGATGTTCACAGCACGCACATGATCATGGGAGAGCAGGAAACTATCCAGCGCTTCTGGAACTACTATTCCGCTGGCGGGCAAGCGCCGCGACTCTCCTGCCGCGAAGTATTGTTCGAGCAAACTTCGTCAGTTGAGCCTTTTCCGCCAGTGCCAGATCTGCGGCCCGCCAATCTCGACGATCTTTCGCTGATCGTTCCGGTTCACGCCGCGATGGCTTATCAAGAGAGCGGCGTAAATCCCCTGGATGCCGACCCGGATGGATTTCGGATGCGCTACGCGCGTCGTATCAGACAAGAGCGTGTCTGGGTCTGGGTCGAGGGCGGGCAGTTGATTTTCAAAGCTGACGTTATTAGCGATACGCCCGATGCGATCTATCTTGAAGGTATTTACGTCAATCCTGATGAGCGCGGGAAAGGTTACGGCTCGCGCTGCATGTCGCAACTCGGGCGTAGTCTGCTAAAGCGCACAAAGGCAATCGTCCTGCTTGTGAATGAAGCGCATCAGGCAGCCCAATCTTTTTTTCAGGGGATCGGATTTACCCAATGTGGGCTGTACGAAACGATCTTTTTGCGGGAACAAAACTAACGAGTATTAACCGGCGACCCCGCGTCTTGCCCAATTCTTATTAGAGGTGAAAAAGCCATGCCCCGAAAACCATTGACTAAAGCATACATGCTGGTCCTTATCGCCAGCGCCGCAGCGGCCGCGACTTACTCGGCCATTCACCTGCCACTCGCGCGAATTGATGTGCGTTTTCTGGCGCTGACCATTTTGACGATCACAATCAGTTCGCGCCTGACCGTAAGAATTCCGCGCATCAGCGGCCACATCTCAGTCTCTGATACTTTTTTCTTTCTAACCATCTTGGTGTATGGCGGTGAAGCCGCAGTTTTGTTGGCTGCCGCCGAAGCTCTCTGCTCGTCAATGCGCTTCAGCCGAAAGGCCATTCACATTAAGCCGCTGACAATTGTTTTTAACTCGTCGATGATGGCCTGCTCGACTTTTGTCACCTTCATGGTCGTCAGTTTTCTCTTCGGGAACATCACGGCGCTGCGCTACGGCCAGTTCTCAGGAGCCTTCGTAGCTGCACTCTGCGTCATGGCGCTCGTCCAGTATGTGAGCAATTCGAGCCTGGCTGCCATTTATACTTCGCTAAAGATGAATGAGCCCGTCTGGCATATCTGGAGCAAGTATTATCTTTGGGCGTCCATCACATTTTTCGCGGGAGCATCTGCGGCAGGAATCATAGCCAAGGTTACAGACCTCGCGGGGTTCTATGCACTCGTCGCGACTACTCCGATCATTACCATTATCTATTTCACCTATCGCACCTACCTGAGAAACGTAGAGGCGATGGCTGCGGCCGCTAAAGCGGAAGAGGTAGCAGCTCACGCGGCGGAAGCCGAACGCCACGTCGCGGAATTGAATCACTATATCGCTGAGCAAAAGCGCATTCGCGAGCAGTTTTCCCAGATCGAAAAGATGTCCGCGCTGGGCGAACTCGCGTCGGGCGTGGCGCACGAATTCAACAATACGCTGGCCGGCATCCTGGGTCGCGCACAACTCCTGCTGGAAACGAAAGATCCGGTGAAGACTGAAAACGGGCTGAACATCATTATCAAAACCGCCAAAGACGGCGCAAAGACTGTGAAGCGCATTCAGGATTTCGCGCGGCAGCGCCGCGATCATGACTTTCAATTGGTTGACGTAAGGCAGCTCTTACTGGATGCGGGAGAGATCACGCGACCGCGCTGGAAGAACAGAGCGGAGGCAGCGAATATACATATCAATTTGGATCTGGAATGTGATTGCGGTGCGCTCATCATGGGAGATGAATCGGAATTGCGGGAAGTGTTCGTCAACCTCGTCTTCAATGCAGTCGATGCAATGCCGCATGGTGGCGTTCTCACGCTCGCAGCAAAAGAGATAGACGGCCTCGTAGAAATATCCGTCCACGACACAGGTACAGGGATGACTGAAGAGACGCGCCTGCGCATTTTCGATCCCTTCTTTACCACGAAGGACAAACTGGGGATGGGCCTCGGCCTGGCAGTCAGTTATGGCATCATCCGACGGCACGAAGGAACAGTTGATGTTGAGTCACAAGTAAGTGTCGGCACGACTTTTCGAATCAGGCTGCCGATTGCGAAGTGCGCTACGAAAGCGCAACCTGGCGGTGATTTCGTCAGCTTGAAAACAGTTCCTGCGAAATCTTCTCAAACCAGAATCCTGGTCGTTGATGATGAAGAATACGTGCGCGACCTGCTGCGTGACATTCTTGAAAAAGAAGGTTGTGAAGCGGTCGTGGCCGAGGGTGGGCATCAGGCGCTATCGCTTAGTGAAAATGGAAGTTTCGATGCCGTCTTCACCGACGTGGGCATGCCGGACATGAATGGCTGGGAGCTTTCACGGGCGGTCCGCGAACGCAACAGCAACATCCCGGTGGCGGTGATCACAGGCTGGGGCGAAGCTGTCGGATCCCACGAACGTCAGGCCGCTCGCGTGGATTGGGTCGTGACCAAGCCGTTCGATACGCCGCAGATTGCAGAGATGGCGCACGAAGTTTTCCGGCGCCGGGCGTTGCGTATTGGACAGCAGACTTCAGCCGTGGCAACATAGCAACCTTCTTTCACTCCAAACTGTTCAACCTTGGTGCTCCTTGCCGGGTATGCCGTTCAATTCAGTTTTCTCCAAATCGTAGCGGTCAAGCTTGCGCTGGAGAGTTGTGCGATCGATTCCAAGCACTCGCGCGGCCGCCTGTTTGTTGCCACCTGTGCGCGTGAGAACCCGAAGGATGTGGCGGCGTTCGATCTCTGAAAGCGGCAACAGAATTTCATTGGCAGTCTCAGGGTCCGATAATGGGCGGAAATTTTCGCGATTGGTCATTGAGGTTTTGGAATAATTGCGAACGCGGTCGGGCAGATCTTCAGGACGAACCACTTGATCGCACAAGGCCGCTGCGCGCACCACGGCATTTTCCAACTCGCGGATATTCCCGGGCCAATCATAATTTTCCAGCAGCCTCATCGCGTCTTTTGAGAAACCAACCGGACGGGCATTTGAACCAATCGTACGTTCGGCAAAATACGTGACCAGCGGATGAATATCTTCGCGGCGATCGCGCAAAGCCGGCAGATGGATTGTGACCGCGTTCAAACGGTAAAGAAGATCCTGACGAAAGCGGCCCTCACTTACTTCCAGCTCTGCGTCTCGATTGGTGGCCGCGATCACCCGCACATCGACGCGCTGTGTCTGATTCGATCCGACCCGTCGAATTTCGCCCTCCTGAAGCGCACGCAGCAGCTTGACCTGAAAAGCCAGACTGGTTTCCGTAATTTCGTCGAGAAAGACTGTTCCCCGATCCGCCTCCTGCCACAGACCTCTGCGGTCCACCGTCGCACCCGTGAACGAGCCACGAATATGACCGAAGAGCTCTGACTCGATAAGCTCCGCCGGCAAGGCGCCGCAGTTAACCGCCACGAAGGGTTTGTCGGCGCGAGGACTACGGCGATGGATTGCTTTGGCTACGATCTCTTTGCCCGTGCCCGACTCACCGGTAATCAAAACCGGCAGATTGGTCGCCGCGACCCGACCAACCAGCTTCATTACTTCGACGAACGCTGCGCTGACGCCAACAAGTTCGATGTCGGAAGTGTAAACAGGAGGCGATGGCAGCTCGTCACTGGGACTGCGTCTCGCGCGCTTCTCGAACCCACGGCGAACGGCTTGAGATATCCGCTTAACATCTTCGATCTCAAACGGCTTCATCAGGTAGTCATAAGCGCCTGACGATACTGCGTCGAGAGCTCCGACCGCCGACCCGTGGCCAGTCATGAGAACGATTTGAGCCTCTGGTTGTTCTTCGGTGAAACTGCGCAGCACGTCGTAGCCTTCGTGGTTATTCTTGGCGCTCAGCCGCACGTCGCAGAACACGAGTGACCAGGTGTCGCGATGGAGTAGCTCCAAGGCCTGTTCGGCGGAAGCTGCCTCGCTCACTTCCCAGCCTTCGTTGCTGAGCACTTCAGCCACGTTGCTGCGAATCAAATCATCATCATCGACTACGAGTGCTTTCATATTATTCGCCGCGAAGAGTAAGCCAGATTTATTCTCGATTCCGATCTGATTGTCAATGTAACTGAGCAAACCTGGTGTACCAAGATTTTGTAGGTAAACGCCCTCTCCCTTTGGGAGAGGGTTGGAGTGAGGGCGTAGCTGAGTAACAAGAAAGAAAACTCTCCATTCTTTTTCCGTTTCCGCTCCGATAAAAAAGGAGAGGAGTATTTTGGGTTTCGTCGCTAGGCCCTCACCCCGGCCCTCTCCCAAAGTCGGAGGGAGTTACCAACGTCCCGAACATAAACTCCCTATCTAAACATCGCACCCGCTCGTCAGGCAGAGGCCTGGTTCGAGCGATGGGCGTCACGGCAATTCCTTGAATCTCGATCGGTTGGCCGTCGCGCAAGACTACGTGTGTGCTGGTCTCCAGCGCCACGCGTCGGTGATCTTTCGTAATGATTTCGATTTCATAGACAGCTCCAAACCATTCTCGCCCGGTCCGCGTAATCTGTTGACGAACATACTCGGCGAGTTCGGGCGCCACTACCTGGGTAATATTCATTCGGCACGCTTCATCGCAACTGTAACCTGAAAAGCGTTCGCCGATGTCGTTCAGAAACGTAAAATTCCCAGCGAGATCGAGCGTATAGATAATCTCCTTCCCGCTATTCAACTCTTCATCTTCCTTTCGTTCGCTTCGAAATCGGTAAGTCATTTCCCTGGTGAAGAGATAAAGACGTCTAGCCCCTCTGACCATTCTTCCAAACTGACTGCGGCGCTGTGGTGAACTAACTAACACAGCTTCTTATCGAGTATTAAGAGCCGTTATGAACGAAGCGCCGAAAAGAGCTGGGATGCTGCATTTGACTACAGCGGAATGCCCATTCATCATTTGAAATATCATCCAGGACGGCAATCCCGCCGACCACTGTCGATCATTCAGCACCGCGTATGCCACGGGCAAAAAGCGAAAAAGTCAAAGGCTCGTGTGGTCAAAAAAGACGAACGTTATCGGCGGCACATCGGTTGCTGACAACGCGCTGTCAACGTCACGCACACCCGCGTGCGTTGAGGTCAATCATGAAGGGCCACGCCGGTTAGTTCAGCATTCGATTCGGATTCTGAAAGGACGATACGGCGTGACGGAATATCAAATCAACCCCAAATCCCTCACCGATTTCTCGCTGGACCGAATTAGCTGGTCGGCGCGCCTGCTGATGATGCGCGACTGAAAAATGGATCCCGATCAGTTCGCCTTCGATTCGTGCCGCCATCAGCGCGACTCCTTAATATAAGTATGTTGGCCCAAAAGTTACACAGTGAAACTTACATCCGCGATCGACGCTGTCGTGGATTGTTATCCCGCCGAGCTGCCTCCCGATCAGAACAGTTCGCGCCGCAGTTCCAGTAGCGATCACCGATTAAAGGCACCCCCGCAGTGATGCGGGCTCGCAAAGCCAGGAGTCTCGACCTTCGAGATCGTCCGGCTGCCGAAGTGAATGAACACAATATTCTTTTCTCGCCGGAGTGCGTCCGGCGCGCCACAAAACTTAAACTCATCTCGCGCAGCGCTCACCAGAGTTGCAGTTCTGGTTTGCCTGCTGCTGTCGATTGCTCGTACCAACGCTCAGTCGCTCGACAGCGAACGGGTTCAATACCCAAATGCGGAAACTGCTTTCATCTGCGGTCCGCAACTGAAGTCGGGCAGCGCCCTCAATCCATTCCCCTGGTTCGACAGCACCGCGGTTACGAAGGGAGCGTCAATCGGTTCTGAGCTCCCGGCGATCGGGCCACGAGTATTAACTGGGACCGTTAGCGTTAATTATGGCACCAATGGCGCCACAGGGAACGGTACAAGATTTACGCACGAAGTAGATCCGCACGGCCCCGGTCCTTACGATGGCTGGTTGCGTATTCTCGATGGCACGACGTATCACGAGGTAAGAGTCGCCTCGGTGGAGTCAGATACACACCTGACCCTAACCGCTGCCTGGAGTTTCGCAACTCTCAGCGGCGCGAATGGCGATACTTATCACTCGTATCAAGGGCTGTGGAATTACGATTGGTATTACAGATCGATGTATTACGACACGGCTCTGGCCGAATATATTAATTCCTACCGAACAAGTGATCCCGCATTTGTCAGTTATGCTCGCAAGCTAGCCGATTCATGGTGGGGTTCCCAATACATTGACTTTGGGACGGTCATTCAAGGCCCAAACTACTTGCCTCCCCGTTCGCAGGCGTTTGCCGGTCTGATGTTGCGAGCTCTCGACGGCAAACCGGAATATTGGGATTACTTGTACCGGATAGTGCGGGCGACCTTCGACAACTGGGTCAAGCGGCGGCGCGATAATCCTACGCTGTATTACGACATTCGCGAGGATGGCTACGCGCAACTCTATGCGGTGATGTTGGCGCGCGTGCTTCCTGATCAGTATCCGCTGTATGCCGACGGGACGCTTAAGCCTTCGACGGGCATGGCCATCGATGGTGCGCAGAAGCGTGCGGCGCTGCTGGCCGACGCTGAAGACATTGCCGTGAACTTCTTCGGGCGGCTACAGAAACCCGATGGGTCATGGCGATGGGATGCTGACACCGGGTCAGATCCAAATAGTCAGTATCGCAACGTCGAGCAGCCCTTCATTGTCGGACTTTACTTAGAATCGGTGGTATTGCTACATCAGTTGACCGCGAACGCGAACGTTAGGACGGATTTGGCCAGCCAATTAACCACGTCGGTGCGCCACCTTTACAATGATACATTCGAGAAGAACGACCCGGTGACCAACTACCAGCCTTATAAGTGGCGAGCGGTCTTCTATTTCTGGGGCGGTGGAACGGCGGCTCAACCGACCGAGTATGATCCGCCGGCTCCCAGAACGACAGCCTGCGGACCGGCAAACTGCGGCGACGACAGTGTCACCGTTGCGCGTCATCTGAATTCGACGCTTCATCACGCGTTCGGTTACGCATATGCAATCACGGGAGATCCGCAGTATCGAGCCATGGGCGATGATTTGTTTGGCGCCTCGTTCGGCGACGCTACAGATAGCGTAAGAGGACTCGCAGCAGACGCCGGAGCTAAAGAGTACGACATGAACTATCGGGCTTCAGGCAGGTATCTCGTCTGGCGACTGTTGGGAACGCCAATTCCGATGCCAACACCGACACCCACGCCAACTCCGACGCCTGCACCAACACCCACGCCCACACCGACGCCCACACCGACACCGGCGCCGAAACCAACGCCAATAGCGACGCCGACACCAATCTCAACTCCGACGCCAACACCAAAGCCAACATCGCCCGGCTTGGCTCTTAACAGTCTGGCGAAGGCGACGCGCAACGCTCAGGACGTAAGCAACCAGCTTGGCTTGAATGCTAATGGTGCGTCTGCAACTAGCGCATCTCTTAGCGACCCAGCAAGCGGGATCGCCTCGGTCATCGCCGACATCCAGCAGACCTACGACACGTTCGCCGCAGAGCGTGGATTCTATGCAGCGTCGGACAGGATCGGCGCCGCGCTGATGAACGCGATCGATTACGCCAATCTCTCCGCCGCCCTGACCGCACAAAATCAGATCGGGTCAGTCAAGGCCAGCTTGCAAAGGGCGATTGATTACCTCGAACTCGCCAACGTGCTGATGGTCTACGGCAACATTTCCAATCCTGTCGACTACGCGCAATTCATGGTGCGACAGCACTACGTTGATTTCCTCGGGCGCGAACCTGACGAAGCGGGACGTATGTTCTGGACAAAGCAGATTACGGACTGTGGCACCGATTCGGCCTGTGTCGATGTCATGAGGGTTGACGTGAGCGCCGCCTATTTCCTTTCGATTGAGTTCCAGCAGACCGGTTACTTCGTCTACCAACTTTACCGCGCATCATTCGGTCGATCCGTGTTGTTCCAGGAGTTCGTTGCCGACACACAGGAGAACGAGAAGGGTCTCGTCGTCGGGCAGCCAGGTTGGCAGGACGTTCTGGCCGCCAACAAGAAGGCTTTTCTACAAGGTTGGATACAGCGCCCTGACTTCCGTGGCCGTTACGATACGCTGACAGCGGATCAGTTTGTAGATTCTCTGTTCGCCACGATGAGGGTGACGCCCG
>QHXG01000529.1:0-3841 GCA_003222845.1 Acidobacteriota bacterium
CCAAAGCGCCGTCGCCGCTGCGCTCTGCCGGCGCACTCCAAATGAATGCTTGTCACAACCTTGTTCCTTCGGGGAACATCGGATAGCTGTTGGTTTCTAAATGAAGAGCTTCAAAATGAACCACTTTCGCGCGCGCTTGATTGTCTTGCTAATCGGCTTGATTGCATCATGGCCGGTCGCGATCTCGGCCTCAGACGTGCGCGACATGGTGATTGAAGAGATGGCAAAGTTTCTGCCTGACAGGATCGAGAATCTGCAAGCAGGCGGACCACCCGTCGCGGAGAGCGAGGACATCTTCAAACTCGTTTCCATTAGCGATTTTGATGTCAGGTTCTACGGCGAGCGCACCTACCATGACGATGCCGGAGGCGCCTTCACGATTGAAATTGCGCGAACTGAAAATGATTCGGCGGCTTACGCCTTGTTGACTCGCCTGGCGTCTGGGCGAGACGAAATCAGGACTGGCGAGGTGGGCATGGCCAGCATTTTTTCACCCAAGCGAATTGCTTTTTATAAAGGCAATCGACTGGTCCAGATTGAAGCTAACCGAAGCGACGCCGACAATCGTGAGCGACTACTGGCAATTTCATACGCAATTGAGAACACGCTGCCGGGCGGCGATGACGAAATTCCGGTGCTGGTTAAGCATCTGCCGAATTGGGCCGCAGTCGTAAGGCATGCTTCTTATGCGGTCACGCTAAACGGGCTAAAGAGCATCGCGACAAACCAACCGATACTTGATGTTTTGGACTTCGAAGGCGGTACGGAAGCTGTGGCCTCCAATTATGGCCAGGAACAACTTGTGATCGTTGAATTCACCACGCCGCAAATTTCAATCGATAACGACCAACGAATCCTGGCTAGGATTCAGGAGCTTAAGAATCAGGGCCAATCAGCGCCGTCTGCCTATCGTCGCGTGGGAAACTATTCAGTCTTCGTTTTTAATGCATCCGATGAGAAGACCGCTAACGAGCTAATCGATCAAGTCAAGTACCAACAGGTGGTCCAGTGGTTGGGGGAGGATCCTCATCTATACGAAAAGTTGCAGCGTTATCTTGCCAACACTTCGGCCGGAGTGCTGCTCGCGGTCATGGAAAGTTCGGGCCTGTCGTTGCTCATTTGTCTTGGCCTCGGCGCGTTGCTCGGAGGGCTTTTGTTCCGCCACCGCCGCTCGCAGCAAGCCGCGTCGTATTCGGATGCCGGCGGAACGATTCGTCTTAATCTTGACGAGCTGACCGGCACAGATTCGCAAAGGCTACTTGACTCGGGCACGGGTCCCGGCTCTAATTCGCGCGCATCCTAATCTTACTTACCTCTGCGGCGTCGTAATGTTGACATTGACATTACGGCGAGGCCTGTCGTTGCGGCGACGCCTGAGGCACAGTCACATTGACGTTGATCTGAGTTCTTTTCCCGCCGAACAAACCGGCCCGCCAAGCGAGAACCGCCAGCACTATCACAATCACGAAGATCACCAGTACGGCAACTACGCCGGTACTGCCGCCACCGCTACCGTTGTCAGCCATCTCAATGCTCCTTTGAAGGAAGCTATGCGCATAATTCTATTTAAGGGGGGTTGGAAAAAGAAGAGGGTTAACTACACATTCTTAGCATACGCCTACGGAAAAGGTCAAAGAGTGATTAAATGAAAAAGCAGGTGACAACGAACGTTGTCACCTGCTGCAGAGATTCGACAAGTTTAAGCTCGTCGGACGCGTTACTCGCCGCGACGGCGTGGACGACGGGGCCGAGTTCGTTCTTGCTTCGGCTGTGCCTCACCCGGTTGCACGGTGGGTGTCGGCTGCGGGGGCTTAGCGCCTGGCGGACAGATCCAGATTTCAATGAAATCGCTGTCACGATAACCGCCATTGAGGATGGTGATGCGCCGAGAATCGATTCCGCGCTGCGTTACCAGATAGTCCGTCGTGCGTCGGATCAGCATATCCGCTTGGCCGGCGCGGCTGGTACGTCCGGCATAGACGATTATGTAAGCTTGCGCGTCAGGTGAGTTCTGTAACTCAATCGCCAGATTATCCAGACGAGCCTTCTCATCGTCGAATGAAATCACCGGAAACTGATCGAACTGTTTGCACTCAGGCGGAGGCACGATCTTGAGCGTCACATTAGTTGAAGCCTGTGCGCGTTGACGGCACAAGGGATCGCCTGAGCCATCGTCGGCAACCAGTGTCGCGGTAATCCGTTGACCACCGAGACCGGTCGAATCCACAGTTATGGTCGGAGTGCCGGCGCCACTGACAATCCTCGCTTGAGATGGCGTAATGGTCCAGGTGTAATTGAGTGCGCCTGAACCACCATAAGCCACATCAGATGTGAACGTGATCAAATCGCCATCGTTCACGGTCGCCGGCGCAGACAGATTCACCGGATAAGGGCAAGGAGACTTGGTAACGGTGTATTTCTTCGGATGGTAATTAACATTAACGCAGAGCTTGCGGCCACGTTCAATCTCAAAGTCGCGCACCCAACGGCCGCCATTCGGCAGCGTGATCTCGATATTGTGATGTCCGGGTTCCAGCTCGATTACGCGCACGTCGGTAGAAGTGTTGCCTTCCGGCTTCCCGTCAATGCGCAAAGGAAAGCCGCCCGGGTTGGTGGTGATTTCGATCTGTCCGTACTTAACCTTGCGCTTCTTCTTCGCGTAGGCGGTTGTCGAAGTGCAGGCCAGACCGAATGACAATGCGATTGCGAGGGTGATCGCAACTTTGATAATGCCTGAGTATGGATGAGCACGCATGAAGTTTTTCTGGTTCATCGTTACACCTCCGTCGTGGCCGCGGCTTGTTTGCTCGCGCGCTTTTTAGCGTAACGACGACGAGCGCCTGCACTCAAAGCGACGATACCAGATCCGAACAAGAACAACGATGCCGGCTCGGGTACGGGCGGCGTTGGTGTCGGGGTCGGCACTACCGGCGGCGGCGGAACCTTATGATGATGATGACAAACGCCAGTCAAGCAAATTAAGGGAATCAACGCCAGGAAAGGCCACTTCGGAAAGCCACCACCGACGGCGGGAATCTCTCCGCAATCGCAAATGGTGCCGTCTACTTGATCCTGCTCGAAGACTTGTACATCGGTTTGTTGCTGCTGAGGGGCAACCTCAGTTCCGGATACAAGCGAAGGCGTCACTGCCTCAGTATTGGTGCCGGCTGCCGCAGCCGTCGATTGGCCATCGCCTCCGACGCCAGGAGCAACCGAACCTAGGGAAGGCGTTGAAGCCGTGCCCGAAGTTCCTGAAGCGGTTGGCTCCTGCGCTACTGCTCGCAAGCGCAACCGCTGAAACTGGCCACCATTTTGCAGGTCGCCCATCACATTTACGACATCGGCGAATTTGATCGGGCTGGCCTGGGCGGGTACTGCTATTAACAGCAGCAGGCTAAGCATCGTTCCGATAGACCGGAAAAAACGAGTCCTCATCTGGTTAGGAACTCCCTCCTCAAGACGTTGGGGCCGGTGTTCTTGCTGCGCTTTGTCATTAGGCACTCACTGAATTCTGATTTCCGAAGACACAACTCGAAACGACCTGGCGCGAGTACAAGTCTCCAAGAACCCGCTAAGGGCTTGTTTGACCTGTTAGGGAAACACAGCGAATGGAGAGTGCATTCCAGTTTCAGACAAGGATTTAGCCGGAGTTTGCCCCAAGATAAAGGGAGAAGACGCGGGCTCTGTCACCCAGAGCCCGCCTTCAGTCCAGGCTCATTCATGGCTACCGGCGACGTCGGCCTGGCGGTTTTCATCGCGGAGCACGGCCTTGCGGGACAATTTGATCTTGTTGCCGTCCTTGCCGATGCATTTGACCATGATTTGCTGGCCTTCCTTCAAC
>QHXG01000529.1:3932-4340 GCA_003222845.1 Acidobacteriota bacterium
CTTCTGCTTCCGCGGTGAGGCCGCGAATACGATTGACCGCAGCTTCGGCGGCGGCGCTATCAGCAGTGGCGATTGAAACGGTGCCATCGTCCTCGACGTCAATCTTCGCGCCGGTTTCCTCGACGAGCGCGCGAATCACCTTGCCGCCTGGTCCGATGACGTCGCGAATCTTGTCCGGATTGATTTTGATCTTGATAATTCGCGGCGCATGGGGCGAGATGCCGGCTCGCGGGGCATCGAGCGTTTGCCCCATTATATCCAGAATATACAACCGCCCTTTCTTCGCTTGCTCAAGAGCTTCGGCCATTATCTGGGCGTTGACGCCGGCGATCTTAATGTCCATCTGCAGGGCGGTGATTCCATCGCGCGTACCCGCAACTTTGAAATCCATGTCGCCGTAATGATCCT
>QHXG01000530.1 GCA_003222845.1 Acidobacteriota bacterium
GTGCGTGAGAACTTGGAGAATGTTTCGTTCGAGCATCGTGGTCATTGAGATGCAATCTGTAAGACTGTAGCCTTTGTCACCGCGCGCTTTGTAGAGCACAAGTCCGGCAAGAAAACTCTCATGCGTGTGGCGCACCACTTCCACGTCCGGGTTGACTAGAATCTCTTCGACACGTATCCGCGAATACTAGCTTCACGGTTCTTGCTTCGGTGCTCCATAAAGATAATGGTCATGGTTTACTGAGCCATCGGTAGGCACGTCGTCCCAAGTTCCTGGTGGCGCTTCGCGGCTGATTTCTTCAATGATTTCCCAGATCGGCCTAACGTTCTCGCGCGACCGTAGGTCTTGGTTTTCCTTCAACATCTCATCGACCAGTGCCAAAACCTCCTGCTGCTTGTTGCCAGGAAGCGCCTGGATCTTCTCGAGGATTGTTTGCTCGACGTTTGCTGACATACTCTGCTCTCCTGCTTTCGGAAGCACAGCCGCAAGCAGAAGGCCGAAGCGCCTCAGTCGGCATCGAGCGCATGGTCAATATCTTCTTGGGTGATGGGATTTCCCGTGGGCGCGACGAACGACAATTGTCGCTTCCGTTCTTCCTGATCCTGAAGGCGCTGAGCGAGCCGCCGGAGCAATTCCCTCTGCTTCGTTATCGGCAGCGCATCCACAGCAGCTTCAATTTCAGGCAGCGTGTCCATGAGCAAAGGCTAGCACTGGCTGGGCGGGAACTTCAAGCGTTTGTATGGTAATGACTGAGATCATTGTTGATTCGTCTTTGACTATGTCATTCGTTACTAACGTACGGATTCAGATTACAATAGCGCCGGGGAGCAGAACTCGATATGGAGAGCATTCTAGTTTCAGAAACACGTTCGCACATAGCTATCTTTCGCTCGAACTCGCCGCCGCGGAAGTATGCCAGCTAGTTGATATGCTCATCCCTCCTACGATTCATCGCACGCTAACTGTTGAGGGGGAGGATGCGAAGCTTAGTGGACCAGCCCCAATGCCTTTGCCTGGCTCTCCTCGCGACAAGTTCAATATGATCGTGATCACCATGGTGAATAGGTTATTGCTGACTGGCCTGGCAGAAAAGCATAGGCAAAGACAACTCAAAAGGATGGGAGTAAAAACCATTGACAGAACTCAGAACTCTTTTTCCCGCAATCGAACCCTACGACACTGGCCGTCTGAAAGTGTCGGACGTTCACGAGCTTTATTACGAGCAGTGCGGCAATCCGAATGGGAAGCCGGTGGTGTTTCTGCATGGTGGGCCGGGTGGCGGACTGGTGCCAGAGTATCGGCAGTTTCACGATCCGGATGCCTATCGCATCGTGCTGTTCGATCAGCGTGGATCGGGGAAGAGCACGCCGCATGCGAGCTTGGAAGAGAATACGACTTGGGATCTTGTGGCCGACATTGAGAAGCTGCGTGAGCACCTTGACATTGAGAAGTGGCAAGTGTTTGGTGGGTCGTGGGGCAGCACGTTGTCGCTTGCTTATGCTGAGACACATCCAGATCGCGCGATGGAACTGGTGCTGCGCGGAATCTTTCTTTGCCGGCCGCAAGAGATCAGGTGGTTCTATCAGGAAGGCGCAAGTTGGATCTTTGCGGACGTGTGGGAAGAGTTTGTGAAAGTTATTCCTGAAGATGAGCGCGACGATATGGTGAGTGCTTACTATCGGCGGCTGACGAGCGATGACGAAAAAGTACGACTTGAAGCGGCGCGCTCGTGGAGTATCTGGGAAGGCACCACTTCGAAACTATTCTTCGATCCCGAGTCGATCGAAAGATTTGCCGATCCGACATTCGCTCAAGCGTTCGCGCGTATTGAATGTCATTATTTCATGAACAACTGTTTCTTTCCGAGCGAGAACTATCTGATTGAAAACGTCGGGAAGATTCGTCACATCCCCGGCGTGATCGTGCAGGGGCGATACGACGTTGTTTGCCCGATGACGAGCGCCTGGGATTTGCATCGCGCGTGGCCGGAAGCGCAACTTCACATCACACCTGACGCGGGCCATTCGATCATGGAGCCGGGGAATCTGAGCGCGCTGGTGGAAGCGACGGATCGATTTCGATGAGTTCTTTGAAGTAAGCCAAGAATGTTCCCTTGAATTAGCAAAGGCCAGGACTCATGCCCCAAGGTCTTCAAGCCTGATTCCACGACCCGCACGTAGGTTTCGCCTTGCTGACTCAATTCGTTCCAGAAACCTGGGATCGTTTTCTAACCTATAATCAAACCAGTCGTCTTCAGACATAAAGCCGATCAATACGCCCGCTGGCTTACCGTGACGCGTAATCAGCACCTCTTCTTTCTCGGCCAGTCGCAAGTATTTTGAAAGGTCGTCCTTGACTTCAGATAGTGGTACTGTCTTCATGCGGTTCTCCTACCTCCTTGAGCCAATCTGTAGCCTGCGATTTCGGAATGACAGCTAAAACTTGTACCGCCCCTTCGGCCACGTCGTAAAAGATTCGCACTTCGCCGATTCGTAATCTGTATTGTGGCCGGCGCAAACCCCTAAGACGCTTGATGCGGCTCTTGCTTAGTCTAGCGGGTTCGTGGCGAAGATGCTTTTCGATGCCCTCTTTTACTGCCGTCCGAACATGCGCTTCCAATTTCTTCAGATCTTCTTCGGCCTCGGGCGCAAGGATGATCTCGTGGCGCATTTCTAGCCAGAATATAGCCAGATTTTACTTGACGCGCAACCAAAAGAACCGAGTGCCGCTCCGTTCAAGCATCGTGAGGCCCTGCGCTCCTGATTTCATTTGTGACACTCTTTTGACACTTTCCGCTGCGCTCGCGTAATATCAACTTCGATCATGAATGCTCGCGTGCTAGTCCTGAACGCTTCTTTCGAGCCAATCAACGTGTGCACTGAGCGGCGCGCGGTGGTGATGATCTTTAAGGGCGTGGCGCGCATGGAAGAGCACAACGGCCACATGTTGCACTCGCAGCGGCTCGCTTTGCATGCGCCTTCCGTGATCAGGCTCACCGAGTACCGACATATTCCGTTCGAGCGGCGTTCGCTTTCGCGCAAGAACATCCTGATGCGCGACCACTCGTGCTGCCAATACTGCGGTCAGCAATTCGCGCCTTCAGAGTTGACGCTGGATCATGTGGTGCCGCGTTCGCGTGGTGGAGAGTCGACCTGGGATAACCTCGTGGCGTCCTGCAAGCGATGCAATCATCGCAAAGGAAATCGCACCCCGGAAGAGTCAAGCATGCATCTGCTGCGACGCCCGCGCTCGTTCTCGCTGCATGTGAATCGGCAGATCATGCGCTATTTGGGCCGGGCCGATGAAACCTGGCGCAAGTATCTCTTCTACGAAGCTGACGGCGCGAGCCATTTGTGTGTGCGCGAATGACGGCTTGAAGCCGGGAGGAAAATCCCCATGAATGTCCTGCTGTTCGCAATCGAGAGTCCGACGATAATAATTCTGGTCGTGGCGGCGATCTTTCTGCTGTTCGGTGGCAGCAAGTTGCCGCAGCTTGCCAAGGCGTTGGGCCAGAGCAAGAAGGCTTTCAAAGAAGGCCTGGACGATGCGGATCGTGAAGAAAAAGCCAAGTCAGATTCGCGCTCGAAGCTTGAAGCAGTCGACGACGAAGCTTTATTCGAAGAAGCGCGGAGAAGGGCGCAGCAAATGCGGGCGGAAGAGACGAAGAAAATCGAGCGATAATTTTGGAGTGCGCCGGCAGAGCGAAGCGGCGACGGCGCTTTGGATCTGACGCACTCGAATTTTCCGGACCAGTCCAAAGCGCCGTCGCCGCTTCGGCTCTGCCGGCGCACTCCAAATCTACTGAAGCCGCGCTTTCTTTCCCACGAGCAGTGTCGCCTTCAACGTCAATACAAACTCGCCGCTGTGTCGCTCTTCATCAATGATTTTTGAGATTTCCTCGACTACTCTCGCCCTCGCGCTTTCGGGCACGGATTGCAGCCAGTTCGGCAACAGAAAGTCCGTAATAAGTGGTGAGTTTAGAAACTCCTGACTCGAATCGAAGTCGAATTCTTCAATTGTCGTCCAGGAAGTGACGGCGTCCAGTCCTAATTGGTCGGCCAAACTTTCTACGTCCGAAACCGCCGGCAAATGCGTAATTAGAGTTTCGACATCGATGGCGTGATCTTCGAGGCCGGAGTTCTGCAGCGCTTCCCAATAAATCGAAAAGAATTCGCCGAAGCTGGAAAACGTCGGCAGC
>QHXG01000531.1 GCA_003222845.1 Acidobacteriota bacterium
ATTGGTGCACGGCGGACATCGGTTGGGTGACAGGTCACAGCTACGTTGTCTATGGCCCACTGTCGAACGGCGCGACGGCTTTGATGTACGAAGGCGCGCCGAACTGGCCCGAGCCCGATCGCTTCTGGGACATCATCGAACGTCATAGGGTGAACATTCTCTACACCGCGCCCACTGCGATTCGAGCTTTCATCAAGTGGGGCGAGCAGTGGCCTTTGAAGCACGATCTGTCGAGTCTGAGGTTGCTGGGAACGGTCGGCGAACCGATCAACCCCGAAGCGTGGATGTGGTATCACCGAGTCATCGGAAAGGAACGGTGTCCCATCGTCGATACGTGGTGGCAGACTGAGACTGGTGGAATCATGATCACGCCTTTGCCGGGCGCGACGCCAACGAAACCTGGCTCGGCAACCAAGCCCTTTCCGGGAATTGAAGCCGACGTGATGACCCGCGATGGCAAGTCAGTCGGACCAAGCGAAGGTGGCTATCTCGTTATTAACCGTCCGTGGCCCGGCATGCTGCGCACAATCTATGGTGACGATGAGCGTTATCGCCAGCAGTATTGGTCGCAAATCGATGGCGTGTATTTCGCCGGTGACGGCGCGCGACGCGATCAGGACGGATACTTCTGGATCATGGGCCGCATCGACGATGTGATTAATGTCGCCGGACATCGTCTGGGCACGGCAGAGATCGAAAGCGCGTTGGTCTCACACGAAGCGGTAGCAGAATCCGCCGTCGTAGCTCGCCCTGATGATCTAAAGGGCTCCGCTATCGTTGCCTTCGTCACCCTCGAAGGCGGACGCACGCCGACCGATCCTTTGAAAGAAGAACTCCGCCAGCACGTCGCCCATGAGATCGGTGCACTGGCGAAACCCGACGATATTCGCTTTGCCGATGCCCTGCCAAAAACACGCTCGGGGAAAATCATGCGGCGCTTGCTGCGTGAGATTGCGACTAGCGGTTCGGTCGCCGGTGATGTTACGACGCTGGAAGACTTCTCTGTGCTGGAAAAACTGAGAGATGAAGAAGAGTAGCTTTGCGAGCCTAAGCGTTCAGGTGCAAACCTTTTAGGTTGCCGAACACAAATGCCGCAAGCTAAAGCTTCGAAGTCTGAACAGCCGGTGCTGACGTCACTCTTAGTTGTGCGGATAGCTTTCCTACGGAAAATCATTCCGCAAATAATCGTTTTCCTTGTATCATACTCGCCGGTTTGCCTCAGTTCTCAGAATAGGAGCGTCTCATGCCCCAGAAACAGATGACCGACATCCGATCCGGACCGCGCTATATTGCTACCTTTCCGATCCGCGCCGAGTGGGACACCGCCGACGGTGTGCATATTGTCAGCGACGGCGAGACAGAAAATATTGGGCCCGACGGAACTTTGGTTCATCTCCAGCGTGAGTTGCCTCCAGTTGGCAGTCGCGTGAGTTTGCTGGTGCTTGGCGAAGACGGCGAGAAGCTGCGAGTTATTGCCGAAGTGCTGCGCATCGAACGCAATCCTGCTCATCCTCAAGCCGCGTTGCAACTGCTCGGTGAAACGGACGAATGGCGCGGCATCGTTTGGAAAGAGGCCGAGATCAAAATGCACGAAGCCGAGAATGACTATGACGAGGATGAATTGTCATAATCCAAAACTTGATGAAGGGAGAATCTCTTATGTCCAAGAGTGCAGCCTTTGACACCCGATCGTTTGAGGAGCGGCGCAAATTCCCTCGTTACGGTGTGCCCTACAAAATTAGCCTGGCGGTCGAAGACGCAAGCTGCGGAGAACAGATCGGCATCGGTGAGCCGGCTGACATCAGTCTGGGCGGTCTGCGTGTTCGCAATTTGCCGGCTTGCTCGAGCGTGCGCGTGGGTGATCGGCTTGGTCTCGTCTTGCTTGATGCCGAAGCCGCATTGTCTTTACACGGCGAAGTGGTACACCACGGGACGTTAGACACCTTCGGGGTTGAGTTTCAGCTAATGTCTCTAATGGACAAAGACGATGTCAACCGTCTGATTCTTCGTCTGGAGCATTAAGCTCGTTTTTGCGAATGGCGCCAGCCATTTTGAGATGCTCGCGCGGTATTCAAACCGCGGGCAGGAACAAATGTCGTCAACTAACCAGAACCCAGCACCAAGAGATATTTCAGCCGCGGCCGCCTCCTGGCTGCAAACGCGCGCAGTGCTCCGCATCATTTTGCTCGTGCTGGCCTTGGCTGCGCTGTTGTGGGTGGTCTATAGGCTCACGACGGTAATCCTGCTCGTGGTGCTCTCGGTTTTCTTCGCGTATCTCGTGGCTCCCCTGGTCGATTTGGTGCAGCGCCCGATTCGATTCGGTTCGCGCGAACGCATGATGCCACGCGGGCTGGCGATCGCGATCGTTTACGTGGCGTTGTTCTTCGGCATTGGGGCAATGATCTATTTGTTGGCGCCTCAACTTGCTGCGCAGTTTCCCGAATTCAGACAGCAGGCGGTTGAGTACTATCGAACGATTACCAGCAGCAGCCAGCGCCTCAATCAATATTTCATGCAACACCGCATGCCGGAAGGCGTCGTCAAGGCGGTGAACGACAGCGTGCTCGGGCTGATCGCTAAAGGCGGCGAAATCGTCAGCCTAGCCGTCGAGCGGATGCTTGGTTTGATCATCTACCTGCCCTGGCTGGTGCTGATTCCGATCCTCGGCTTCTTTCTTTTGAAGGATGCTGACAGCTTTCGCCGTTCGGCGCTGGCAATGCTGCCGCGCGGACGGTTGCGCTGGCGCGGTGACGAGTTCTTCCAGGATGTTAACAGTACCCTGGCCGCTTACATTCGCGCGCAACTGACCGCCTGCGTTTTGATTGGCGTGATTTCGAGCGTGGGCTTTGCCTTGATAGGAATGCCGAGCCCACTGGTGCTGGGGCTGATTGCCGGCGTCCTCGAATTTGTGCCGCTGGTGGGTCCATTAGTCGTGGCGATTCTGGCGGCCCTGCTGGCGCTGCTGCATTCGGGTTTCGGGATGGCGTTCATTGTCCTGCTGTTCCTCGGGGTCCTGAGGATCGTTCAGGACTATGTGATTTATCCGCGCATCATCGGCACTGGGATTCACCTGCATCCGCTCGCGGTAATTCTCGCCATTCTCAGCGGCGCGGAGTTGGCCGGCGTAGCAGGCATCTTCCTGGCCATTCCGGTGATCGCGATTCTCACCGTCACCTACCGCCATTGGCTGGAGCATCGCGGCAGCGAAACCATCGCCGAGGTTTTCGAAGAAGCAGTAATCGTAAGCGAACCTGAACGCCCCGTTCGTCCCACCGTCAGCACCACGCCCGAAGAGATGGCCCGGGCTCGTCCCGATCTTCTTACCGGCGAATTGAAGACGCCAAACGATTGAACTGTTAAGCTTCAAGAAGCAGATCCTCATGAAGAGAAATGAAACCGATGATAAAAATCCCAAACTCCTGCAGTGTCATTTTCGCTTGTCTGATGTTTGCTGCCGGCACTTGTGCCCAAAGTAAAACTGACCCACCGAAGCTGGAACTTGGTGCTCAGTTTTCTTCGCTGACGATCGCTCCCAGTGACTTCTTCAAGTACTCTTCGGGGCGGGTTTTTTCTGGTCCATCGCAAACCGAACCAGGCTTTGGTGGTAGGTTTACATTCAACTTGAATAAGAACATCGCGCTCGAAGCTCAAGGTAATTTTTCCCCGCACAGAAACTCTTCTGGCCTCCGTAGGGGTGGGACGCTTCTTCAGGGGCAGTTCGGCGTGAAGATTGGAAAGCGGTTCCAAAGGTTTGGATTGTTCGGCACAGTGCTACCGGGCTTCGTCAGCTTTCACATCGGGATTTGGAACTGGAGGCATCATCATCGGTCCTGCTGATCTACACGTCGGAAGGAAAAGTCATTTTTCGACGGAGGTAGGCGGCGTAGTTGAATTCTATCCTTCACGCCGAATCGTGATGCGGTTTGATGCCGGGGACACGATGATCCACTACGTCAGGCTTCCGCAGCCTTTGGTAACAGACATTGAGAGCCGCCTAATCGATAGGTCAGCTCGAGTGACGCACAACTTTCTCCTCACCTCAGGAGTAGGTTTTCGGCTGATGGCTCCGGAGGAGAATGAAATTGCCACGCCACAAGTCCAAAGAACGCGGCGCAGATTCGAAGTCGGCGGTCAGTTCACATCCTTAACGCTCAGCATTAGAGAACACTATCTTTCTCTTGACAGCTTGTTTTACTACAAAAAGTCAGATGTTGGCTTT
>QHXG01000532.1 GCA_003222845.1 Acidobacteriota bacterium
GTCTATGGCGTCGTCGGCCAATGGGAGAATCGCTGGGCGGTGCAGGTGCGTGGCCTGATCCTTTCAACGGTTCCCAAAGAACTGACTGAACGATTGTTTCGTGCGGTTTTCAATTACGATGCCTGCGCCGTTAGCATTTGAGCGTGAGCAGAGGAATCGTCCGAGCCCTGAGGGGCCCGCGAAAACAATGTAGCCGTCACGTAATCGCTGCGAATGAGGAGATACATGATGAAGCGTTTCGGAATCTTACTGTCACTTTCGGTGCTTCTTTGCGCGGACCTCTCCGCCCAGGTGCGGTCCGGCTCGGACACGCCGAAAATAGCTACCATTAATGAAAAAGTCGCCGGTATGCAGAAGGTTCCCGGCTATTTTCCATTTTACTGGGACGCGAAGGCAGGAAAGATTTGGCTGGAAATCAACAGGTGGAATTCTGAGTTTCTTTACGTTGAATCGCTGCCGGCTGGAATTGGTTCGAACGACATCGGTTTGGATCGAGGACAGCTCGGGCAAAGCCATATCGTGCGGTTTGAACGAACCGGGCCGCGGGTTCTACTGATTGCTTCGAACGAAGCGTTTCGCGCGAACAGTGACAATGCTGACGAGCGCCGCGCGGTTAAGGACGCTTTCGCGGAATCGACATTGTGGGGATTTGAAGTTGCGGCGGAAGAAGGCAATCGCGCGCTGGTTGATGCGACTGCTTTTTATCTGCGCGACGTTCATGGAATCCCTGGTACGCTGCAACGCAATCAACAAGGTCAGTTCCGTTTGGATCCGACACGCTGCGCTTTTT
This sequence comes from Acidobacteriota bacterium, assembly GCA_003222845.1. Taxonomy (GTDB): domain Bacteria; phylum Acidobacteriota; class Blastocatellia; order Pyrinomonadales; family Pyrinomonadaceae; genus UBA11740. Next base: position 791 of record QHXG01000532.1, read on the forward strand.
ATCTGGCCAACACTAAAAACTTTCCACAGAACACTGAAGTCGAGACCACGCTGACGTTCATCACCGAAGGCGAGGCCGGCCCCCTGGTGCGATCGGTGACGCCGGTGGCCCAAGCGATCACAGTTCGCGAGCACGTTTCATTTGTTGAGTTGCCGCCGCCCGGATTCAGGCCACGCGTTAACGATCCGCGCGCTGGATACTTCGGAATTCAGTACCTGGATTTCGCGACGCCGATCAGTGAGCCAATCGTCAAACGCTATATCGATCATCATCGGTTGCAGAAAAAAGACCCGGCGGCGGCGGTGAGTGAACCCGTCAAACCAATCGTTTATTACGTCGATCGCGGCGCGCCTGAACCGGTTCGCTCCGCTTTGATCGAAGGCGCAAGCTGGTGGAACCAGGCGTTTGAAGCTGCGGGCTACCGAAACGCGTTTCGGGTCGAAGTGATGCCCACCGACGCAGATCCAATGGATGTTCGTTACAACGTGATCCAATGGGTTCATCGCTCAACGCGGGGCTGGTCGTATGGCAGTTCGCTCACTGATCCGCGCACGGGAGAAATCATTCAGGGTCGCGTTTCGCTTGGCTCGCTCCGTGATCGTCAGGATTTTCTAATCGCGGAAGGTTTGCTGGCGCCCTATGGTAAGGACAAGTCGCAAGTGGCGACAATCATGGAGCAGATCGTGCTGGCGCGTTTGCGTCAGCTCGCCGCGCATGAAGTCGGTCACACGCTCGGCCTGCAACACAACTTCGCCGCCAGCACGACCAATCGCGCGTCGGTGATGGATTATCCCGCGCCGCTGGTCAAGCTCGGCCCAGACGGTCTGCCTGATATTTCCGACGCTTATGCTAAAGGAATCGGCGCGTGGGATAGAGTCGTGATTGCGTACGGCTATCAAGATTTTCCAGCGGGCATAGATGAAGGCTCAGCGCTCGACAGAATCTTAGGCGATGCCTTCAAACGCGGACTCGTTTATCTCACCGATCAGGACGCACGCCTGGCTAGCGCCTCGAGTTCCATCGCGCATCTTTGGGACAATGGCGCAAACGTCATCGATGGATTGACTCAGGTGATGAAGGTGCGCGCCGTCGCGCTCAATCGCTTTGGCGAAAACAACATTCGCGAGGGCGCGCCGATGGCCACGCTCGAAGACGTGCTCGTGCCGCTTTACATGTATCACCGTTATCAGGTCGAAGCCGCCGCGAAACTGATCGGCGGCGAAGACTACACGTTCAGCCTGCGCGGCAAAGGCGATCGCAATCCGCAGATCATCGCGCCGGATGAACAGAAACGCGCGTTGTATGCGGTACTCGATACCTTGAAGCCGGAAGCATTGGCTTTACCGGAATCGCTTTTGCGTTTGATTCCACCGCGTCCACCCGGCTATGGCCGCACGCGCGAAGACTTTCGCATCCGGACATATCCCACGTTCGACGCGCTGGCGCCGGCGGAAGCGATTGCGAATCACGTTTCTGATTTTCTCCTGAATCAAGAACGCGCGGCGCGGATCGTCGAGTTTCATGCGCGCGATGCGCAGTATCCGAGTTTCGACGATGTGCTCGAAAAGATTCTCACCGGGACGTGGAAAGCGCCGATGCGATCCGGCTATCAGGGTGAAATACAGCACATCGTGAATATAGTCGTGCTGAATGATCTGATGGCGCTCGCCGCGGGCGAGCGTGCTTCGAATCAGGTGCGCGCGATTGCCGAGTTCAAACTGGAGGAGCTGAAGAAGTGGTTGTCCGCGCAGCAACGCGTGCTTGAGAATGAAAAGCAGAAGCCATTTCTGTTCTACGCGGAAAACCAAATCAAGCGCTTTCAGGAAGACCCCAAGAAGATGAACCTTACCAAACCAAACGATCCCCCAGACGGCCAACCGATTGGCATGGATTGGTGGACGCTTTCGGATCGCGACTGGTGTGATTGGCGATAGCTTGTGGCGCTAGTTTGACGAGTTCTTGGGCGGTGGCTGAATTCAACCTCGTACGCGGCGCCATTCTTAAGCAGTTCAACCACGGTACCAACCTGACCTCTTGCGAGATTGTATTCAGGCAGATCAACTGTCAGCGCCACTACGTCAAGGAGCTTGATTTCATCACTCATGGCCGACCTCAGATTTTGTGAGTTTATGTTAACGCCTTCACCTGCCGAATAATTTCATCCAGCAGTTCACGTTTGACATGCAACGTCGAACGAACGGGCAGCGCATTCAACACATTGAGAATCTCTTCCGGAGTTCGTTGTCGTCGACGTATTGCGCGCAGCAAGATTCCGAGTGTGCCGTGCGCAGACACGTGGAGCGTCTTCGCCGCGAGCTTGGCAGCACTATCATCAGTCAACAGGAAATCGGCAGCTAACTCCTGCGCTAGCTGCAGTGCTTGAAGCTCACCCGCATGCAAAGCCAGCAAGCGATGTAACGAAATCAATTCTGCCGAAGGTTCTTCGCGTGGCTTAAGTCTCTCGAGGCGGGTCGCTTTCTGGTTGAC
>QHXG01000005.1:0-18034 GCA_003222845.1 Acidobacteriota bacterium
AGGAAGGAAACCTCATCGTCATGCCGCCAACCTTTTTAGAAACCAGTCGCAGGAACCTGAAAATTAATGTCCGTCTCGGAGCTTGGGCTGAAAAGGACAATACTGGAGTTGCTTTTGAATCAGACGGAATGTTTACCTTACCCAACGGCGCCAAACGGTCGCCCGATGCTTTCTGGATTCTGAAAGAAAAGTATTACGCGCTCTCGGAAGAGGGGCGCGAGGAGCGCTTTGCGCGAATCGTTCCTGATTTTGTTATCGAGCTGCGCTCAAAGTCGGACAATCTGCGAAAACTACAGAGCAAAATGAGCGAATATATCGGAAACGGCGTGCGGCTCGGATGGCTGATTGACCCTTATGAGAGACGAGTCCACATCTATCGTGCCGATGAGTCGGTGGAAGTTTTAGAAAACCCTCAGAAGGTTTCGGGCGAAGATGTCTTGCCGGCCTTCGAATTGGATCTCACGGAAATCTGGTGAAGCCTCACTAAACGTCCCAGGCCGTTTCTATAAACCCTCGACAACTCCCGAATCCTTGGAATTTCAGGCCAATTCAGCCTTTAAACCCCTTCGGGAAATTAGTTTATGAAGGGGCAACTGACTACGGGAATCGGTGCTAATGCTATCAGTTTACGCGATGGGGCAGGTGCGCTGTTCCGTCGCCGGGCCCTGGTCCTTTCCATTTTTCTTATCGTTATTGCCGGCACCGCAATCGTTACCTTTCTGCTTCCCAACAAATACGAATCGCGCACCAAGATCCTGGTGAAGAACCAGCGGGCCGACGTCGTCATCACGCCGGAACAAACCGGAGGCGGGCCGCCCGCGTCAGTCGAAAGTGAAGTCAGCGAGAATCAGATCAACTCCGAGATCGAGTTGTTGACCAGCAAGGATCTCCTCATGCAGGTGGTCAAAGAATGCGGCTTGGCAAAAGCTGAAACCGGATTGTTCGGCCGCTCGGCCGCAGAAACGCTGCGCGAAGAAAGCGCCGTAAATCGACTGAGTAAGGACCTGAGCATCGCCCCGGCGCGGAAGGCTAACGTTATTTCAATCACGTACGCGTCGAATTCGCCTGAACTCTCGGCCTCCGTGTTGCAGAAGCTTGGTGAGCACTACTTGGAAAAGCATCTGAAGCTGAATCACCCAACCGGCGCTACGGATTTCTTCAAAGACAAAGCCGACGAATACGAATCTCAATTACGCCAGGCCGAACAGCGGCTGACGGACTTTCAACAAAGCAACAATCTGGTGGTGCTGAGCCAGCAGAAGGACCTGACGCTGCAAAAGACCGCGGAAGCGAAATCAAAGATGCTCGAAAGCGAGACGGCGCTGAAGGAAGCTTCGGATCGTATTGCCCGAATCGAGCAGCAACTAGCGGCCATGCCGAAGCGGGTCGTAACGCAAAGCCGCCAACTTCCGAATCAATATTCCGCCGAGCGTCTGAACACGATGATCGTCGAACTGCAAAACCGCCGGACGCAGTTACTCACCAAGTTTCGTCCCGACGATCGGCTGGTGCGCGAGATCGATGACCAGATTCGCAATACGCGTGAAGCGCTCAGTCACGCCGAGGGAAAGACCGCCGTCGAAGAAGCTACCGACCTCAATCCCTTGCGACAAATGCTGGAAACCGAATTGTCACGGGCGAGGTTGGATCAGACCGGAGCGCGCGCGCGCCGCGGTACTCTGTCAGGACAGTTGCAACAATACGAAGCTGCTTTGAAAAAGCTCGAGAGCGACACCGGCAAACATAACGACCTCCAGCGCGAAGTGAAGCAGGCCGAAGACAATTATCAACTCTATGCCAAGAAGCGGGAAGAAGCGCGGATCGCCGACGAACTCGACCGGCAGAAGATCACGAACGTATCGATAGCCGAAGCCGCAACTGTGTCGCAGATTCCGACGTCGCCGAATCGTCCCGTGAATTTATTGCTGGGAATTGTCCTGGCTGCGTTTCTGAGTTTGGGCAGCGTCTTCTCTGCTGAGATGCTCAGCGACGCCGTTTACACGCCGCGACAGCTCGAAGGGCTCACGGGAGCGCCCGTGCTCGCGACCGTGCCTGAGAATAGCCGGAAGATGCTGATCCGTAGCAGCCGTGAACCTAACGAGTTTGAACTGAAAAGCATTCCAGTCGCTGAATTACAAAGCTGAGGAAACAACTGTTGCAGGTCGAAGAGCAAATTATCGAAGCGCAGCAGCCGCCGGAGCACGGGCGGGCCAACGGCCACAAGCAACACAACTTGCAGTTGTTGCTGGCCAGCCTTCAGACCGGGTCGCAGAGACTCCGCGAAGGAGCGGCCATCGCTTTCACTTCAGCTTCGCACGGTGAAGGCGTCAGTCACGTAACGCAACTGTTCGCGGTGGAGATGGCGCGCTACACGGGTCGACGGACGCTGGTTATTGACGCGGAGCGATTGCAAAGCCTGGGGGTCGAAGATTATTTGCAGATGCCCTGGAACTGTCACCCGACGAACATTGAGAACCTCTGGATGCTACGGGCGAAGAAAAAGAGGAAGCATACTGATGAGCCGCAGGCTCCGCCGAAGCGATCGTTTCTGATGCGAGTAGCAAAGGAAGGTGAAGCGATCGATACCGGGCTTGATTCGGTCGATGCTTTGCGCGTGAGCTTTGACAACATTCTGATCGACTGCCGCTCGCTCGGGACTTCTGCTGAGGCGGCGGTGCTCGCTTCAATGGTTGACGGGATCGTGATTGTCGTGGAAGCCGGACAGTCGCGCCGCGACGAAATCCTGAACGCACAACGCACCATCGAGAATGCCGGCGGCAACTTTCTCGGTTTCGTTTTGAACAAGCGCCGCTACCCAGTGCCGGAGTGGCTTTATCGGAGACTATAGGTCCAATGGGTCATATAGGTCCTATGAAAAAAACAATACTTCTGATCGCGATTTCTTTTCTAACAGTTCCCCTGGTGGCTCACGCGCAGGACCAACGACCGCCGCGACTGACGACGGTCACCGAAGAGCGATATCGGTTGCAGCCCGGCGACGTGCTCGAAATCCAATATCGCTATTCGCCTGAATTCAATCAGACGGTGACCGTCCAACCCGACGGGTACATCACGCTGGAGGTTGGCGGCGATCTGAAAGTCGCGGGTATGACCGTGGATCAAACCCGGCAGGCGATCCTCAAGAAAGCCAGCACGCGATTACAAGATCCGATCGCGACGATAATTCTGAAAGAGTTCCAGAAGCCCTATTTCGTAGTTGCTGGAGAAGTCGCACAACCCGGCAAGATCGAAATGCGCGAACGAGTCACGGCCATTCAGGCAATCATGCTCGCCGGTGGCATGAAAGAGAGTGCGAAGTCGTCCCAAGTTGTCGTGTTTCGCAAAATCAATTCCGACATCGCGGAAGTCAAGCTGCTAAACCTGAAGACCATAAGGCGCACCAGCGACCTGGAGAACGATCTGACTCTGCAACCCGGCGATATGGTTTTCGTTCCTCGCGACAAGATTTCAAAGATCGAGCGCTTCATGCGGCTGGCGAGCGTCGCCGCCTTTATGGCGCCGAAACTTTAGAATTGAAGAGTCTCCCTCTCCCTTTGGGAGAGGGCTGGGGAGAGGGCTTAGCCTGCAGGAGCTTACTAAGCTAGTTTGCACGCGCTCTCTTCCGGGCTCAGGCCCTCACCCTAACCCTCTCCCAGAGGGAGAGGGCAAGAACGAAATCAATATGACTGCTCGTCACGGATCAATCACCGACTTTTTTCTGAAGCTGAGCGATCTTGCTTTGCTGACCGCCTCGCTCGGCCTGACGATTGTCTATCGTTATTCGCCGTCACAGAACCCTGCTTTCGTCATTGATTATCTCTCCGAACGCGTCAAGGTTACGAACGCAATCCTTGGCTTCATCCTGCTCCTTTCATGGTACGCGGCGTTTGCGGCCCAGGGCTTATACGTTTCACACCGTTTGAGCTCGCTCCGCGGAGAGTTACGGGAGATCGCGCACGCCGTGGCCATCTCTTCTCTAGCTCTGTTAGTGGCGGCGCAATTGGGCAAGTGGCCCACGATAAATCTTCTGACTGTCGGGGGCTTTGGCGTGGCCGGCTTCGTATTCGTGGCGGCGGGCCGAGTGGCGCTGCGACTCAATCTCCGCCGCTTGCGTGCCCATGGACACAACGTGAAAGCGCTCGTCATTGTCGGTGGCGGACCACGCGGCCGGAGGTTTGCCGCGCAAGTGAAGCATCGGCAGGATCTCGGCTACAAGTTGCTGGGTTATGTCGATAGCGATCCAGGTTTTGCGAGCGGCGAAGTTGCGGGGGCGCCGTGCCTGGGAACAATTGCAGACCTTCCACGAATCGTAGCCAACGAAGTAATCGACGAAGTGGCGATCGCTTTGCCGATAAAATCGCAGTACACCCAAATCGAGTCCGCCGTAGCGTTGTTGGAGGAGCAGGGAATCACCACACATCTGCTGTCTGATTTCTTTCCGCAGAAACTTGCAAGCTTGCATCCACTGGATTTTGACGGGATGCCCATAGTTTCGCTGCGCAGCGCGCCGCCGTTTAGCTGGCGCACCGAGGCAAAACGCTTGATGGATCTGGCGGTCGCGTGGGTGTTTTTGATGATTTGCGCGCCGCTATTTGCGCTGGTCGCAATTGCGATCAAGCTTGAATCCAAAGGCCCAGTGTTCTTCATTCAGGAACGAGTCGGGCTTAGCAAGCGCCGCTTTCGCATGATCAAGTTCCGCACGATGAGCAGGGACGCCGAAGCCCGGATGAAAGACATCGAGCACCTGAACGAAAAGACGGGCCCGATCTTCAAGATCCGCAACGACCCGCGCATTACTCGGGTGGGACGATGGTTGCGCAAGACCAGCATCGACGAACTGCCGCAGCTTTTCAACGTGCTGATGGGTGACATGAGTGTCGTCGGTCCGCGGCCACTTTCGGTTCGTGACGCGTTGCGCATGGAGGAGGCCTGGCAGAAGCGCCGTTTCAGCGTGAAGCCCGGATTAACTTGTCTCTGGCAGGTATCGGGACGCAGCAATCTCTCGTTTGAACAGTGGATGCAACTTGACCTCGAATACATCGATCACTGGTCACTGGGACTCGACGCGTCGATCCTGCTGCGCACTATACCAGCGATCGTCCTCGCGCGCGGCGCGAGCTAATCAATCGACCAATGATGCTTCATCGGTTTGCAACCAATCACAAGCCAAACAAATTCCTTCCCGGCGATTTGGTAGAGGTGCGCTCGACGGCTGAAATTCTCTCGACGCTCGACGAGAAAGGGACGCTGGAAAACTTGCCGTTCATGCCGGAGATGATGGCCTTTTGTGGCCGGCAGTTTCGCGTCTCGCGCCGGGCGTTCAAGACCTGCGTCGATGATAAGGAGATGCGTAGACTCGATAACTCGGTGTTTCTTGAGGACTTGCGCTGCGACGGCAAGAGCCACGGAGGTTGCGCTAAGGCCTGTTTGATTTTTTGGAAAGAGGCGTGGCTGAAGCCGGCCGGTGAAAATTTGGAGTGCGCCGGCAGAGCCGAGCGGCGACGGCGCTTTCTGACTAATGCCGCCGAAGAATCTAAAGCGCCGTCGCCGCTCCGCTCTGCCGGCGCACTCCAAATTACCGCATCAGATCTCATTGCTCTCGCGGATCATGACGGCCAGTTCTTTTGCCAATCGAGTGAAATCCTTAACGCGTCGTCTCCGTTGCCCTTTTGGCAGCCGAAACAATACCTCTGGGACCTTACGCAGAATCGAGTTTCGCTTTTTCAATGGGCAAAGAGTCTATTAATTTCAGTTTACAACAAGGTCGCGCACAAGGGGGGATTCCGAAGCTGGGGATTTGTCGCGGGTCCGGGAACACAAAACGGTGCACGCGTATCGCTGAGTCTTAAAAAGGGCGATCGAGTAAGAGTGAAATCGCTGGCCCAGATTAAGGAAACTCTCGATGCCGACGGAAAGCATCAGCATCTTTTGTTCGCGCCGGCAATGGCTGAGTTTTGTGGACGCGAGATGCGGGTGCAAAACAGGCTCGACAAGATCATCCTCGAAGGAACCTCGCGACAACGTGAAATCAAAGACACTGTCTTGCTTGAGGGAGCCACCTGCGACGGCATTTGTCATCGCCTGTGTCCGCGCCAGTCGCTTTTGTTTTGGCGCGAATGTTGGCTGGAGAAAGTAAACGGGGCCTGAAGTCGTCTATCATGCATTCAATTCTTGTCTATCACACCATCAGTGAGTCGCATGAAGCGTCACCCGGCGACGAAATGATTTCGCCGGAGCGCTTTGAACAGCAACTGCGCTGGCTTTCGCGCCGCCGCCGGGTTGTGCCTCTGGTCGAGACCTTGCACAGAAAAGAAAGCGAGCGTCTGGTTGCGATCACCTTTGATGATGGATATCGCGACAACCTGACCGTAGCGCTGCCAATTCTGGAAAAATATTCGTTGCCGATCACCCTTTTTGTAGTGGCTGGTTTCGTGGATCGCGACGGTTATCTCTCTGAAGAAGAACTGCGCGAGATGTCCCGGCATCCGTTGGTCACGATTGGAGCGCACGGCCTTTGGCATCGTCATTTCAATCGTCTCACACCGGACGAAGCGCATTTCGAGTTGGTAGAGTCGCGACGAGTGCTGGAAGACATCGTCCATAAGAAGGTCGATCTGCTCGCGTGGCCTTTCGGCGAGTGCGATGGCGCTTTGGAACGGTTAAGTGCTGAGTGCGGCTATCGCGCTTCATGGTCGGTATGGAAAGGAACTAACGACTCGCACTCGCGCTGGCGCGTTCCTCTGGGCCGGAGGGACAACCTACTGCTATTCATCGCGAAGAGTTCCGGCGGTTACGCACTGACGGAAGCAAAGTGGCACCGATTTCAAGAGCGACGAGTCGGAACCGCCTGCGGTAGCGGGCGGTCGATCGCCAGGGTTGAGCGCGACTCGCCGACAGAGATCAACCGCCCGCTACCGCAGGCGGTTCTGACTCGGCCCGACTAAAGTCATCGATTAATGGCAACACCCCTTCAAATCGAAATCTCAGGAAGCCGAATGCGCGTGCTGCGCATAGCTCATGCCAGCTTAACCCCAGCCCTGCGAGAGCGTGAACGAGCGCTGGCGCGTGGATATACGGACATCGACTTAGAGGTGGTGACGACTAGTCGCTGGCGCGAAGCTGAAGTTGACGTCGACGCGGTCGATGACGATTTGTTTCCGGTGATCAAGGCGCGACCGCGCTTATCAAAACACATTCAGTTGTTTGCTTACGAACCGGGACCGATTGTGGCTGCGCTGCGCCGGCATCGGCCGCACCTGATCGATCTCAATCACGAGCCATACAGCGTTGCTTGTGCCGAGGTGTTGAGCTTATGTAGTTGGTATGCGCCGCAAGCGGTGGTTGTACTGCAGACTTGCCAGAACATCTTCCATCGTTATCCGCCACCATTTAATTGGCTGGAACGGCGCGCGCTAAGGCGGGTCGCCGCCGCGCATGTTTGCAGCGAAACTGTGCGCGAACTTCTGCGCGCCAAGGGTTTCAAAAACCCGGTCGCGATAGTTCCGTTCGGCGTCAACACGGAAGCCTTTTGTCCACGTGGCGCCTTCACTCGCGAATCAAAACAAAGTCCAACGATCGGGTTTGTCGGACGCATGCTGCCAGGTAAAGGGTTAAATATTCTGGCCGACGCGCTCGCGCAGCTCGGCTCGGAAAAGTGGAACGTCCTTCTGGTGGGCGAGGGATCGGAGCGAAACAACTTTGAAACCACCCTCGCGGCGCGGGGCCTCTTAGATCGTGCGCACTTTACCGGCGCGATCAGTTACGACCGAGTTCCCGATCTTTATCAACAGATGGACATGCTGGTAGTACCAACGCAGACGACGAGCCGTATACGGGAACAGTTCGGAAGGGTTTTGGTTGAAGCGATGGCCAGCGGGTTACCAGTAGTCGGTTCGAGCTGCGGAGCCATCCCTGAAGTCATCGACGATGCGGGACTGATCGTGCCCGAAGGTAACTCAGCGGCGCTCGCTGCAGCCTTGCGGCGACTGTTGTTGGATTGCGCGCTGCGGGAAGAGTTAACGCGCGCCGGCAGAAGGCGAGTGATGCGGCATTATTCGTGGGACCGGGTTGCGGACAAGATGCATGAAATGTTCTTGCAAGTCTTGAGAAATGAGAAAGTGGCGGCTTTGAGTCAGAATCTCGAGTTCGCTGCGTAGTCTAGAGGAGTTTAGTTTCATGGCCAGATGGGAAATGTTGTCAAATGAAGAGGCGCGCCGATGCTGGGATCAAGCCCTCGTGCGGTTCACTGATTATTCACCGTTTCAAACTTACGCCTGGGGGGAATATCGGCGCGGTTTGGGTTGGGAACCTTGTCGGTGGGCGGCTTTCAATGAAGAAGGCGAAATTATCGCGATGCTGCAAGGTGCGTTGCGCCGCCATGCGTTCGGCATTGGCTTGATCTGGTGCGAAGGCGGACCCGTCGGAGATCTTTCGGCTTGCGATGCCAGCTTGCACAAAGCCATATTGCGCACGACTGGTTTGAAACGAACCTATTGTCGCTTTCGTTGCGATCGCGAGAGACATACTGAGGACGCATTAAGAATGACCGCTCAGGGCTGGACTATGTCCTGGTCGCCGCTAACTACAAATTACTCTATGACTCTGGATCTGACGAAAGACGAGGATCGTCTGCTGGCGGGATGCGAACGGAACTGGCGAAGAAATCTGCGCCGTTCGAACGAGTCCAAGCTGACCATTCGGGAATGGGTCGACCCTGATCCTGATGAGGTGCTGTCAGTTTACACCGCCATGCAGAACCTCAAAGGATTGGAGGAGCAACACTCCCGCGAAGAGATCGAGGAACTTTTGAAAACATTGAAGCAGCAGATCGTCCTTTACCGATGTGACGACGATCAGGGTGAACTGCTTAGTTTGCTCGGCTGTCTGGTGCTTGGGAATCGAGCCTGCGCCCTGTTCTGGGCGACAAATGAAAGAGGTCGAGAACTCCACGCTTCGTATGCAATCTTTTGGGCACTGGTGCAGCACTGCAAGCGGATTGGAATTGCTTCGTACGATCTGGCGGGAATCGACCCGGTCGCCAATCCCGGCGTCTATCGCTTCAAACGAGCCAGCGGCGCCGTGCCAGTCGAATTCCTTGGAGAGTGGGACTGGGCAAGTCCTTCATGGTTGCGCTGGCTTGGCAACTGGGCGATTGCGAAACGGAACCGGATCCGGCAGGCCGAGTCTGCTCTTAACCGATCGAGTAAGGCGACAGCGGGCGAATCACACGGCGAGGGCCCGCGGCGCTCGAAACTCGTCGTCGAGAGTCTCCTGAACTGACATGCCCAAACTCCCTCGCCCAAAGAGAGAGGGAGTTGTCCAGCAGGCAAAGAGAGGGAATTGACAGAGAGTGATCATACGCAGCGCCAGACTGATTCTCGTTACTGATTGCACAATTTTGCTGTGCAGCGTTGTCACCAGTCTGGTTGGCGCACGCGCTCTCGGTCCTGCCGGTCGTGGCGATTTGCTGCTGATCACTTTGTGGCCGCTGGTCATTGCGTTGCTTGCGGAGTTGGGATTGCCGAATGCTCATCGTTACTGGATGGCCAAGGAGCCGGAGCGCGTTTCACGCCTTTTCTCGAACGCGGTGATTCATACGTTGGTCGCGGGCGCCGCGGGTATCGGTCTCGCGGTTTTGATTATCCCTCATCTCGTCGCTGAGCGCAGCGCCTCAGTAATGCTGCTGATGCGCATTTATATGATCAATATTCCGGCGGTGATCTTTCTCGATCTCATGCGCGGCTTGTTGGAAGGAACGCGGCGCTTCGGATGGGCCGGAGCCGCACGCCTGATCTTCTTTGGCGTTCAGGCAGGCGGATTCGCTGGTCTTTGGCTGATGGGCCATCTCACGGTTGCCAACGCCGCTTTCACGATGATTCTTTCCCAGGCTTCGTCGATGCTGCTGGCGCTGATCGCGGTCAGGCATCAACTAAAGCCGCGATGGCAGCCGTGCTGGACTGAATTCAAAACTTCGCTGCACTACGGTCTGCGCGACTATGCCGGAGGCGTCGCTGACTTTACGACCTTGCGGCTGGACCAAATGATGCTTGGCGGGATGGCCTCGAGCGCGGCGATCGGATTGTATGTAGTTGCGGTTCGTCTTTCGGAAGTGACCACGTTTGTGGCGGGGGCGTTGGCAGATGCGCTGATGCCGGAAGTCGCGGGCTCGCGCGCCGGCGATCAAGCCGAAGCGCTTCTGGGCCGAACGCTGAGATTGACACTCTATGCCAACGTACTGGTCCTGATTCCTCTCTGGTTGGCAGCGCCACTAATTCTGCGAATCCTCTTTGGTCAAAGCTTCGTGCCGGCCACGGGAGCGTTTCGATGGCTATTGGTGGCCGCGGTGGTGTGGAGTGCGAGCGCCATTGTAATCAGCGGCTTGCAGGGTTTTGGTTATCCGGGTTTGAGCACCATTGCGCGTTTCTTATCAGCAGCAGTGACGGCGCCGGCCTTGCTGATTCTGATACCGCGGATGGGCATAAAAGGCGCGGCCATAGCGTCCCTGATCGGTTACACCGTGATGCTGTTAGCGGCGCTGGTGGGATTGGTTCAGCGTCGGCAGCTTGGCTTCTGGCGATATTTGCGGCCACAACGTCACGATATTCCATTGGCGCGCTTGCGAGCGCTGGCGACCTTGCGCTGGGCAAGCGAGCGCGGCATCGAAAGCTGACTTCGGAGATGACCGAAAAGTTTCCTCTCCCGCTGGGAGAGGGTCAGGGCGAGGGCATGAGCGAAGGAAGAAAGAACAACACCTTTTCCTTACACTGTCGTAAATACTCCGTCACCGCGGCCCGCTCCCAGCGGCAGAGGGAGTTTTCCGTGGGCATTTAGGAGAGTTGACTTGAGCGCAACAACTTACCAGCAGCCATTAAGGCCGCGAAAGCTTACGCTCTTATGGCTGGCGCCGATTCAGGCCGCAAGTCTTTTCACTGTGTGGGCCATCAGCGCGGGAGGCCAAACTCTGCGTGCTTGGATTCTCACCGCCCTTTTGTGGCTGATGACGTTGCCGCTCCTCGTCAGTCTCGAAGGCACACTGGTGGCGATGATGCTGTTCGAGCCGTTTCGCGGTCTGCTGCGGCGGGCGCAATACCTGATCGTCGATTATTCCGCCGAAGATCCAATTCACCTTGTGACGCCGATCGTGACACTCATCGCGATGGCCGCACTCTTGCGAAGAGAAAGGCTGAATGTGTTTCGCGCGACGCCGCTTGCCGGTTCTGTATCGCTGTTGGGTTTGCTGTTCTTTCTCGAGATCTTCAATCCGCTTCAGGGCGGTCTCTTCGTCGGCTTTTCAGGCGCATTGTTTATGCTGGTGCCCCTGACTTGGTTTTATTTTGGCCAGGCGGCCAACGAAAGATTTATCCGTTTGGCGCTTAACCTGATCGTCTTTCTCGGCATTCTAGCTTCGGTGCACGGCGTCTACCAGATGCTGTTTGGCTATCCTGCTTTTGAACAATATTGGATTGATAACACAGATTTCTATTCTTCAATTGCCGTGGGCCACGTTCGACGAGCACTGGCTACTTTCAGCAGCGCTGAAGAATGGGGGCGCTATCTCGAAATTGGGGCGATTATCGCTTTTGGTTTCATTGCGGCGGCAAAGAGGCTTGTCGGGCGTATTGGTTGGCTAATCTGCGGCTTGGCATCCACCGGCGCCATCTTGCTAAGCGGCCAACGGACTGCGGTCTTTGGATTAATACTGGGAGTAGTGACGCTCGTGTTGCTCGGCGCGCGCAATCTGGGCGGCGCCACCGCTCGCCTGGCAATCATGCTTTTACCCGTCGTGCTGATCGTCGCATTTGTAAAGCCGCCCACAGATGATGAAGTTTGGAGCAAGGACGAAAAGGAAACGGTTGGCGCACTCTTGTCTCACACACAGCGCGGGACATTGAAACCGGCCGACGAAGAAAGCTTGCAAATTCGTTTTGAGAATTGGACCTACCTGTTAACGCAAGTCATCCCGTCGCGGCCATTGGGGGCAGGACTGGGTGCCGGATCATTGAGCGATGCGCGAGTCAACCGCGGTACTGAGCTGCCGCCCATCGATAACTTCATCTTGGTACTCGCGATAGCCTGTGGCATTCCCGGCGCCTTGCTGTTTGTGTGGATCCTTTCGCGCGCGACCTGGCTTTCACTGTCGATCGCCCGTCAAGCTCAGCCCGATGCACCTGGCTTTCAAATCAAGCGCATCGTAGCCTCGCTGATGCCCTCACTGGTGCTGAACAGCATCTTCGGACTGACCTTTTCTATTTACTCCGTTGCGCCGATCGCCTGGCTATTAATCGGATGGATCAGCGCTGAGACCATGAGATCACGATCCCACGCCGGTCGTGAAGTGATCGAGATCTGAACAACGCGCACGTAATTTGAAGATCCTATTTTACAACCACACCGGAACGGTCAGCGGCGCTGAGCGCGTCCTGATGATGATCCTGGGGCGACTTAATCGTGATCGCTACGAACCAGTAGTCGTTTGTCCAGAGAACAGTCGCCTAATGGAAATGATTCGCGCCGCCGGAGTCAGAACCCGTGGCCTGCAAGCGCTCGAGGCGCGATTTACCTGGCGAGTCGATCGCATGATTCGTTATCTCCTCTCGTTCGCGGCGGTAATTCGATGCGCGCGCAACGTAGTCAAGGATGAAGCACCCGATGCAATCCACGCGAACAGCATTCGAGCCGGTTTGGTGATGTCAGCAGCGACGTTGGGCCTGCGCGTACCGGTGATTTGGCACGCACACGATATTTTGCCGCGGCATCCGCTGAGCACCGCCATCCGCCTGTTTACTTGCACGACTTCGCAAAATCGAATCCTCGCCGTATCGCACGCCGTCGCCGATCGTTTTCGCGGCGTTGTGCTTCGGCCTCTAACCCATCGCGTGCCGATCACAGTTATTCATAACGCCGTCGATCTTGATCGCTTTCAGCCTGACGAGAATGCCGGACAAGAGATTCGTAGCGAGCTGGACCTGTCGGCAACGCAACCAGTCGTCGGCATCGTCGGTCAACTCACGCCTCGCAAAGGTCAGCTTGAATTGATCGAAGCCTTTTCGCAGGTGGCTCGCGAGATTCCAGACTCGCTTCTGCTAATCATCGGCGAACCGCTGTTCAATCGCGACCAGGAGTATGCGAAGAAACTTAAGCAGGTCGCCCAAGCTCTCGGTATCTCCGATCGCGTTTGCTTCCTGGGGAATAGGGACGATGTTCCAAAGGTAATGCGGGGCCTTGATGTGTTGGTGGTCAATTCACATCAGGAACCGTTTGCACTAACAGTACTCGAAGGGCTCGCCAGCGGCACGGCGGTCCTGGCTACCGCAGTCGGCGGCACGCCGGAGATGGTTCGCCATCGCGAGAATGGTTACTTGGTAAGCAGTCGAGATCACGCGGAGTTATCCAACGCGATCCTCGCGCTGCTGCGCGATAAGAATCTGCGTCGTCAACTTGGCCGCAATGGACGCTTTGATGCGATTGCAAAGTTCTCAATCGATAGATTCATGAAAGAGATCGAGTCGCTATATCGAGGTGTATTTGAGAGCGGCAAAACGCCGCAGCATGAAACGCTAACGCCTTTGAAGTCAAATTGAGTGCAGATTGAAATCTCGCGTCCTTTCTGACTTTCTTTAGATGAAGCATCACCAGATGAACATCTCTTGAGGTCAGACAGCTTGTCCAGGATCGCACTCGTACACGATAGATGGGAGGAGCCGAACGCGTGGCCGAAGCCATGCACGATTCGTTTCCGTCCGCGCCTATCTATACCACCGTCGCTCTGCCCCAGAGTTTGCCGAAGCGTCTGCGCGCGGCCGATATTCGCACCTCACCGATGCAAAGACTGCCCGCCATGGATCGCCGCTTTCGTCATTACTTCATGCTGTATCCTTTCGCGGTAGAGCACTTCGATCTTTCAGCATATGACTTGATCTTCAGCAGCAGTTCCGGATACGCCAAAGGCGTGCGTCGCCGGCGCAATGCCATCCATGTTTGTTATTGCCACACGCCGATGCGCTGGATTTGGCGCTACGACGATTACGTCGCGCGCGAAGGCTTCGGCAAAATGGCGCGCGTGTCGTTGCCCTTCTTTCTGTGGAGCCTGCGCAAATGGGATTTGCGTGCTTCGCAACAGCCAAATTACTACATCGCTAACTCGCGCGTCGTCGCGAACCGCATCAAGGCAATCTACGGCCGCGAAGCTTTCGTCATTCCGCCGCCAATCGACGTGAATCGTTTTCACATGTCGAATGAAACGGACGATTACTATCTCGTGTTGTCGCGCTTGATGCCCTACAAGCGAATCGACCTGGCGATCGAAGCCTGTAAGCGGATGAACCGGCGATTGATCGTTATCGGCGATGGTCCCGATCGAGCACGGCTGGAAAAACTCGCCGACGACCGGATCGAATTCCTCGGACGCCAGCCTGATGCGATCGTGAACTATTATGCTGCCCGCTGCCGCGCCTTGCTGTTTCCGGGCGAAGAAGATTTCGGCATGGCTCCGCTCGAAGCTAACGCCGCAGGACGGCCGGTGATTGCCTATCGTGGCGGCGGCGCGATTGAAACCGTGGAGGAAGGGAAGACTGGCGTGTTCTTTGATCAACCTGACAGCCGCACGCTCGCTAACGCGATCGAAGAATTCGAAAGCCTGAAATGGGACCAATACACCCTGCGCTGGCACGCCGAGAAATTCGATCGCACAGTGTTTGCTTTTCGGGTGCTGCAATTTCTCGGTTCGGTGGCGCCGGCGTCGTGCGCGGAAGAACTTCTGGCCGGTGCGCGCTTGCTTTCCCAAAATATTTCGCAGCGCGTCTGGCCACGTTTAGCTGTTGCGAGTTAAGGGAAATGTGTCTCCATGTGAGAGGCTAGGGTGAGGTCTTAGTTCAGAGAAAGATTAAGAAATAACGTTCTTTCTAATTGAGTGTAGAGTGCGATGGACTGAGAAGATTGCTGAGATTTCAATCGTCGTCCATTGCAATTCGTGCCGTGGCGGGGAATATCATCGTGCTGGTTTTTCCCCTAGCCCAGGCGTTCACGCCTGGGTTGGTGAAGTGGCGTTAATTCCTGAGCCCCATTTATGGGGCTTTCGCTGATGCCTTCAGGCAGCGGCTGGCTAAAGCAGTTATCCAAAGCCTCCTGAAGGAGGCTTTGTAAACTAATTGCCTCCAGTTCCCCAGGCGTGAAGAGTCCGTGTCAGAACCGCGAGCGGTAGCGACCGGATCATCAAGTTTCGCGGAATTGTTAGGGTCCCATAGAGACACGAGTTTTTCATCGGCTGTTACGAGGTTAACGAAACGGATATGCAAGCAATAAGCCCAATATTAGCGCCGAAAGCTGAGCTACCAACTCGTGCTGCGGGCGCGGCCCGCCAATCGTGGCTGCGCGGCCCCCTCTCGCCTGAGATCTCTCCGAAGGATCTTCACATCTGGCGCGTGGGCCTGGATGTGCCGTGGTCCTGGAGCTTTGACGAAGCGCTCTCGCTCGACGATCGAATGCGTGCAGATCGTTTTCGCTTTGAATCCGATCGCCGTCGCTTCTGCGTGGCCCGGGCGTCCCTGAGGCTGATCCTGGGCCGTTACTTGAAAGCGAAGCCCGGTCGATTGCAGCTCGACGTGGGCGACTACGGCAAGCCGTTCCTGGTTGACCGCAAGACATCGCAGGGAATTCGTTTCAATCTCTCACATTCGCATCGACTGGCGCTGATTGCGATTAGGCGCGATCGTGAAGTCGGCGTCGATATTGAGTTCATGCGGCCAAACTTTGTGACTGACGAGGTGGTCAAACACTTCTTTTCACGCGCTGAGGTCGAAGCATTCGCCGCGGTTGCTCCAGCGTTCAAGGCGCAATCGTTCTTCAATTGCTGGACCCGCAAGGAAGCCTACATCAAGGCTCGCGGTGAAGGCTTATCGTGCTCACTCGAGGAGTTCGATGTTTCACTCGCGCCCGGCGCCCCGGCCGCGCTCTTGGACAGCCGTCTCGATCCAAAGGAGACTTCGCGCTGGCGTTTGCAGGATCTCTTCCCCGCACCTGGATACGCAGCGACAGTTGCGGTCGAGGGTGGCTTCTCACGCTTGGCCCTTTGGGATTTCGATCAAGGCCCGTGATCGTGATGAAGCTCCGGCTTGGCTTGACGTTACTCTCTGTTTTCCTCTCGCTCTCGATCTCCGCTGACCGCACCTTCACCAATTGTCCACAAGCCTGGTTCCCAAATGCCAATTCGGAAACGTTCGAGCAAGGTCTGGGAGTGAACATTCATTTCACTGACCCCCAACCCGGCGAAATGAAAATGATCGCGGCCGCCGGCTTTCGCTGGGTACGGATGGATTTTAAGTGGGACGCCACTGAACGCGAACGCGGACACTATGATTTTTCCGCTTACGATCGATTGATGCAGTCGCTCGATCAGTTCAAGCTGCGTGCGCTCTTCATTCTCGATTATGGCAATCCGCTCTATGGCACACCGCCCCGAACCGAATTCGCGCGACAGGCGTTCGCCGGCTGGGCCGTCGCCGCGGCGAAACACTTCGCTAATCGAGGCGTGACTTGGGAAATGTACAACGAACCAAACGTCCCGATGTTCTGGCCGCCGCGCCCAAATGTCGACGAATACATTGTGCTCGCCTTGACGGTGGGCCGTGCGTTTCGCGTGAATGTCCCGACCGAAAAGCTAATCGGCCCGGCGACTTCAGGAATCGATTTCAATTTCCTCGAAGCCTGCTTCAAAGCCGGCTTGCTCGACTACTGGTCCGCTGTCTCAGTTCATCCTTACCGCCGAACTAATCCTGAGGGCGCCGCGAACGAATACTGCCGCCTCCGCCAAATGATCGATCAATACAGACCCCGTGTCAGAACCCGGAGTGGTAGCGATGGGCCAAGTCTCGGTCGTGTGGGCGACGACGACCTTACTGTCAGTACCGCGAGCGGTAGCGACCGGGTCATCCCCATCATCTCCGGCGAATGGGGCTTCTCCTCAGCCTGGCCGGGAATAGATGAAGCCAAACAAAGCGCCCTACTCACCCGCGAACTACTGACGAACGCCACCAACGACATCCCAATCTCGATCTGGTACGACTGGCGCGAGGATGGAACGGACACTGAAGACCCCGAGCATCACTTCGGTCTGGTCCACAACGCCTATCTGTCGGACCATGCCCAAGTCTATCAACCAAAACCCGCTTACCTTGCCACCAAAACACTCCATGACTTTTTCCGCGGCTACCGATTCGAACAACGCCTCACCGTCGGCAGCGACCAGGACTATGTCCTCGTCTTCGCCAGCCGTGCTGATCGGCGAATCGCGGCATGGACCACATCGACTAACGTACATCGCATTGCCATTTCTCTCGGCCCGGGGACATTCCTAATGACAAACCATACCGGAGAATCCACGACCAGTATCTCTGCAAATCGCAAAAGCCTGACCATCGAAGTCTCAACCGCGCCTATTTATGTCAGGCGCGATCACGCCGTCGCACAATAGGAACACTGATGAATTTGTAGACGCCACTGTCCCCGGCATCGTCGAGACCGAGTGGGGAGGGTGAAGATGTTATCGGAGATTGCCGACGTGAGCGGTCTGGATTGTAATAAAGACCGTTAAGGGCCAAACCTTCCTCGGTATTCGCTCGAGTCAATGAACGCCTTAACCATCTCGGCTTGAATGAAGTTGCCGTTGAATGCGTTCAGCTTGTTCAGCCAGAAGTTGTAGCCCTGAAAATCGAGGGTCGCCTCCGGTGGGTCGTTGGGATTACGGCGCAGGTAGCCGAAGTACTGCATTAGCACGAACGCTCGGTTGAATTCCTGCTGGACCAGGATTGAGTTTTCCGCCACCCGACGTAACGCTCGCGCACGTGCGGTCACGTCGGAAGTTGTCGACGTGGCGCCGAACTCGTTAATGGCAGCGGCGCGATCGCCAGTCGAAGGCAAGACCGCGGCATTCGCGAACAGCGCGTTAACGAACTGTGCCGGACTCAGCGACGTGGGATAGGCCAGCGCGAAGCGCGAACGTTGGACAAACTGGCTGAAAAAGGTCTGCTTATTGTTTTCA
>QHXG01000005.1:18057-19289 GCA_003222845.1 Acidobacteriota bacterium
TGCTGAGCATCGGACAGAAACTCGCTCAGCGTGATTGACACGGGTGAGGTTGGCAGATTGCCGAACGAGGATTTGTAAGAGCGATAGACAAGATAACCACTCTGCTGAAATTCAATCGATAGAAAGAATGCTGCCGAGACGTTGATGCGTTTGACTTCGATGCACTGGGAATCGCTCCCGCAAGACGTGATCTCATTGGTCCAGAAAGCCAGGCCGGCCGCATCCGGTTCGCGGTTGAGGAAGTCCAGATAATGTTGGTGGACGAAGGACTGTGCGTTGTCGATTTGAACAGGGTTGGGTTGCGCCAGTGTCCAGTCGGAGAAAGTATTGACCCCGGTGATCTTCCCTTGGTTTAGAGCGGTGTCGACCGAACCACCCGGCATTGAGAAAAAGCCGTCGTATTTGAAGATGGCGAACGCTCCTTCGTTGGCTGTCACCGGGACATCAGAGTCAAGATAGTTGAAGGTCAAATCCGCTGTGATGCCGGACGCGGTCAGGGTCCAGTATCTCTGCAGCGCTTCAGCGGACGTGTGGATGTTCGGCTGCGGTCCCTGGACGGCCTTGACGGTCAGGCTCGAAGGATTCACGGTTAACGCCGTGACGTTGGTAGTCACGGGCGAAAAGCCGTTCGTGGTGCCGACGGGAAAATCAAACGCGCCAGTCGCGCAAAAATCCTTTTTCACACTGCCGATGATGTAGTTGGAAGCAGACGCGCCAAAAATGCTGGTCGAGCAACTCAGGCCGAGAGTCTTTGCGCCGGTGTCGATCTTGCCGCCGAGCGTCAAGGCGCCCGTGAGGTTGAGGTTGGCGTTCATCGTCAGCGTGCCGCCGTTGGCAATGCTGAGCGAACCGATAGTGGCGTCACGATTGACGGTAACGGTGCGTCCGGTGGGAATTACCGCGTTGACGAGCGCAGTTGGCACACCGTTGTTCCAGGTCGCCGCATTGTCGAGATTGCCGTCCGTGATGGCGGTTGTGGTGTCAAAGGAAAAGATGCTGACGATGTTGCTTAAGGGGCGTGGGACAAGGTAGCGGTTGCGCGCCGGGTCGTAGGTAGGTCTTATAGGTCCCGCATCGGCGTTGTGAAAGCTCGTGCCGATAACGCTGTTGGCGGACGTGACTAAGCCTGCGGTGCCGATCGTACCATTGCCGAAGGTGGCGGCTCCGGAAAAGGATCCCGTTGGATCGTGCCAGTTAAAACTGCTGACCATATAATTGCCGTTGGCCAATGC
>QHXG01000005.1:19333-25130 GCA_003222845.1 Acidobacteriota bacterium
TCATATGCCGTGCCGCCAATGAGTGAGTTGCTCGACGTGATGGCGACGATCGTGCCCGTGCTCCCGTTGCCCCACGTCACCGCCCCGATTGCCACCGGTCCCGAAGGATTGTCCCAATAGGCGCTGTTCCGCACATAGTTGCCGTTGGTCAAGGCCGTCAGGTGGACGAAGCCACCACCATTTGCAATCCCGCCGATGAACGAGTTGTTTGGCGTGACCAAGCCTACCGTGCCGCCTGCTCCGTTGCCCCACGTCACTGCCCCTACATCTGCTTTCGGTCCCGCCGGATTGTCCCAACTCGGACTGTTCACCACATAGTTGCCGTTGCTCAAAGCCGTCACGCCGCTGGTGAATTCAGGGGGCGGTGGATCATCAAAATCCGAAAACTTTATGGCGCCAAGAGAGTCATTTGCGGTGCCGCCGATGAGCGAGTTGCTTGACGTGACTGGGCCGACCGTGCCGCCAGTCCCGTTGCCCCACGTCACCGCTCCAACATCGACCGTCGCAGTCGCGGGATTGTCCCAGAAATGACTGCTCACCACATAGTTGCCGTTGGTCGGTGCTGCCTACCTGATCAAAATTGCTGCCTACCTGATCATTGGGGGTGCCGCCGATGAGCGAGTTGTTTGACGTGACTAAGCCGACGGTGCCGCCAGTCCCGTTGCCCCATGTCACTGCCCCGACGTCCACAACCGGTCCGGTCGGATTGTCCCAACTCGGACTGCTCACTACATAGTTGCCGTTGGTCAAGGCCGTCACGGTACTGCCAGCACCGTCATTTGCGCTGCCGCCCATGAGCGAGTTACTTGATGTCACCAGGCCGGCCGTGCCACCGCTTCCGTTGCCCCAGGTCACCGCTCCAACATCGACTTTCGGTTCCGTCGGATTGTCCCAACTTGGACTGCTCACCACATAGTTGCCGTTGGTCAATGGCGTCACGCCCCTGCTGCCGACCTGATCACTTGTCGTCACGCCTATAAGTGAGTTGCTTGACGTGACCAGGCCCACGGTGGCGCCGCTCCCCTTGCCCCACGTCACTGCCCCGACATCCGCAACCGGCCCGGTCGGATTATCCCAACTCGGGCTGCTCACCACATAGTTGCCGTCGATCAAGGCCCTCACGCTGAAGCCAACCTGGTCATTTGCCTTGCCGCCGACGAGTGAGTTGCTCGCTGAGACTACGCCCTTGCAACCCCTCGTCGCGCTGCACCACGTCACTGCTCCGGCATCAACTATTGGCCCAGACGGATTGTCCCAACCTGGACTGTTGACTACATAGTTGCCGTTGCTCAAAATCGTCACGCCGTCGCTGAAGGGAAAACCGGTAAAGCCGCATGATCCCGCCGCCAACGAAGTCATTTGCCGTGCCGCCGATAAGCGAGTTGCTTGACGAGATCAAGCCAACGGTGCCACCCGCCCCGTTGCCCCACGTCACCGCGCCGACATCGGTCTTCACAGGCGATGGATTGTCCCAAAATTGACTTCTCACGATATAGTTGCCGTTGGTCAAGTCCATCACGCTGCTACTGTTTCCGCTGCAATACAAGCCCACCCGATCACCTGCTGTACCGCCGATGAGCGAGTTGCTGGACGTGACCAGGCCGACCGTTCCACCGCTCCCGTTACCCCACGTCACCGCCCCGACCTGCGACAGAGGTGCCGCCGGATTGTTCCAAAATGGACTGCTCACTACATAGTTGCCGTTGGTCAAGGCCGTCACGGTCCTGCCAACTTCGTCATATCCCGTGCCGCCAATTAGCGAGTTGCTCGCCGAGATTACGCCGTTGCAACCCGTCGTCGCGCTGCACCACGTTACCGCTCCGCCGCCAACTGGCCGGTGCCAACCTGAACTGCTCACCACATAGTTGCCGTTGGCCAAGACCGTAATGCCGCCGCCGCCAACCTGGTCACCTGGTGAGTCGCCCGTGAGGGTGCTGATAAGCTTGAGTGTCGCCCCGTCATACAGATAGACCGCGCCGACGGTGTTATACTGCCCTCCCGGCACGTCGTAAAACGGGTCGCTGACAACGAAATTGCCATTCGGCAACACCTCCACCTGGGTGCCGAACCGAACGCTGCCTGCCGGACCCGGGATGTCTGTCTGTGCCGCCTGCGCGGGAATAGCAAACAACAAGATTAGGAAAAGTAGGGAGCTGCGGACGTTGCGGAGCCGCGAGGCCGCGACGAGATGGTGACGGCGATTGAAAAAAGAAAGCAGCCCTAAGAGGCTGCGGAAAATGGCTGTATTGCGGATCATCACTGCTGCTATTGCTCAACCTGTTCCGAATAAACCGAGCACGCCAACTCGCCACATCCTGGGCCATTATGTCACAAAACTGAATCAACTGCCGCTCCATGATTCGGCTCGGCCGCCATTAATGCTGCACGCACGTTATCGGTGTCATCGGTACCGCCGTTTTTTAGAATGCGCTCGCAAGGCAGCCACTGTTGCACCTTTTTCTTGTTTGCTGCTCGCACGCTCGCCCCCGCATATGCATTCAACGCACCGGAGGGGGAAAGTCCTTTGTCGTTAAGCATGCTCAATACATCGCTCGTGATCGCTACACTGGTGGGGTCATCGATCAGAATCAAGCTCACTGAGTAATTTGTGCCGTAGTAGGCGTTGACGGCTTTCATCGTAGCAGGCTCGACTTGTCCGAAGCCGACGGCCGGGCCTTGCAACTGCTTCCGATTGGTGTACATCGTCTCTTCCCAGAAAATTCCTACCAGCAATTCGCGGAAAAGACTACCGGATAATGGTTCTCCTGAATCAAATCCCACATATCAATAAACGACAGGCTCGCATTTGCGCGCTCCGTCGTCCCGGCCGGTCAATTGATTCCAAGTTCAAACGGAACGGCCATCGCGGGCGCGACGGGAACTGACCTCGGCAACGTCGGACGCAACGTCTTGCGCGGGCCAAGGCAGACTAACGTGGACTTCTCCGTCATCAAACGCTTTCCGTTTGGCGAGTCAAGGAACATCGAGTTCCGTGCCGAGTTCTTTAATCTTTTCAATCACGTCAACCTTGCCAATCCGATTAGCAACTTCAATGCTGTTTTGTCGTCAGGCGGTAGCATCGATACAAACACCGGAAGGATCATCAATCCCGGTGACTTCGGACGCGTAACCTCGACGAGCAACAACCCGCGGCTGATTCAAGTCGCAGTAAAGATCAATTTCTGAAAACCAACTGGGCCATGATCGCGGGAAACAAATACAGCGCCCCGTTTTACTGGGCGCCGTTTGTGATCGTTGGTGATTGACCGCGAGCACGTCGAAGCTCGCGACTAGTCACTCTGAGAAATCCTCGAAGAATCTCGAACGCTTCCTAAAACTCGGGTTCTTGTTTTTCTGCTCGATAGGCTTCTGCTTTGACGAGCCATTCGAGCTGCTTTCGGTTAGGTTCCGCGATGTTGACGAACAGTACCCCAAAGCCGGTACCGGGCTGTTCGTACACCACTTCGCCTCGCAATTCCAACCAACCACCGGCGGGCAGGCGTACCTTGAACCTGATCGTCTCGCCCATCGTGGCTCGGCCGATGGTGTCGATGAAACATCCGGTCGCGCTAATATCACTGGTGCGCGCTTCGTATTTCCCGGTCGCGCCCTGCCAAAGTACTTCAACCAACAGTGGCACACGTTTGTGGGCTCGTCGCTCTTCTTCCATAAGCTAGTGTGCTGTCTCCGAAATCTCTTTTCGCAGTTGTTAGGTTAAGCGCAAATGAAAATGGGCAGAAGAAAACTGGGCCATTGTAAATGAAATTAAGAGACCCTGCATTAGCTCCTGTTGCTGCGCGATGGCTCGCTGAATTGATCGACGATTATTAGCAAATATGGAGTTCACTACTTTACACCATCGGGGGCGAATACTTGGACCCCCTTGGCGAGTTAACTAGCCAGATCAATAAACGACAGGCTCATGAGTTTATCGATCTCCTTTACGGCTAACTGGAGAGCGTTTTTATTTGATCCGCTAATGAAATGTCAATGCAGCGACGCGACCCTGGGCGAAGGGTTTGTAGGTGGTCAAACTTCCAATCCGTCTTTTCCAATCGCCCTCTCCCTCTGGGAGAGGGTTGGGGTGAGGGGTTAGCGAGCACGGCGACCCACTTCTTCTTTCCTTTTTGTCTCTACGCTTCGCGCCCTCACCCTCGCCCTCTCCCAAAGGGAGAGGGAACAAAAAGCCCTCGCCTCGGCGTGCTGCTGACTGATATCATTTTGCCCCTTTGAAGCAACTCAACCGTTATCAAACGCTGGGCCTTGTCTGGCTCGCGTCGGCACGATCGTTTCCAATATCGAGCTGTTCGGCGCGTATTTTCTGCTCTTGCTCTTAATCTCCGGATTACGACAGGTACTGCGCACTTTCGCCTGGCGGTATTGCATTGAGCCGGAGCATCGACAGGTGAGTTTGTGGGAACTCTTCAAGCTGCGTCTGGTGGGCGACGCGATCACTGACTTGACCTTTGCGGGGCCGGTGCTGGGCGAGACGGCGAAGACTTATGCGATGGGCGAACACATGCCTCTTACGTTTAGCCTTTCTTCAATCTTCATCGAGAATCTGCTTTACAGTTTGGCCGTAATCGTCTTTATCATTAGCGGCGCTTTCGTTTTGCTCGGAAGGATTGCGGTGCCGGGTCAGATTCGCGTCGCGACTGTCGCCGGCATGCTGGCGTTGGCGGCACCGGTGTTGGTGGCGCTCTGGCTCATCAGCAGGCGGCGTCTGGTCATTTCAGGAATTCTGCATTGGTTGGAAGAGAAAGATTGGTTGCCGCAGCGAATCGCTCGCAAAGAGACCCGGCTGAAATTATTCGAAGCGAATGTTTATGAGTTTTACGGCAAGAATCGCGGCGCCTTTTGGCTGATTATGCTGCTTGAGGTGCTGGCGAACCTTGGCGGAGTGATCGAGGCTTACATAATTTTGGGCGTGACTTTTGGCGTTTATGGGTGGCCGTACGCGTATCTGGTCGAGTGGATGAATCGGGTGGTGAATACGGTGTTCGCGTTTGTGCCATTGCGGGTGGGCATCGATGAAGGGTCGACCGCTTTGACCGTAAAGTCGCTGGGGTATGCGAGCGCCGCGGGAGTTTCGCTGGCGATTATTCGCAAGGTGCGGACGCTTTTCTGGATTGGCGTTGGATTGCTTTTGACCGCGCAATATACGTTGTCGCCGAAGGGTGTGGGCGAAGAGGTTGAGGATCGAGTGAAATAAGAATCCGGAAGGTTAACTGAAAAAGTCCAGACGGGATCTGTTTACAGTTCATCAGGTATCATGGAATACACCGTGCTGATTTTCCAATAGCCCAGGCGTTTACGCCTTGGGTCAGAACCGAGAGCGGTAGCGACCGGATCATCAAGTTTCGCGGATTTTTTAGGATCCCATCGCTACCGCTCCGGGTTCTGACACGAGCGTTATGCCAAAGCCTCCTGAAGGAGGCTTGTTGAATTAATCGACTTTCGGTTCCCCAGGCGTGAACGCCTGGGCTAGAGAAAAGAGTTTTTCAGCAGCCTGTTAGAAGCGGCGAACAAGCTAAAGCTTATCGGACAGGGCGCAAGGAATGAAGAAGCTGATTGTCACGGCTGATGATTTCGGTCTCACTGAGAAAGTCAATCAGGGGATCGTCGAGTCGCATTGCCGTGGCATCGTCACCAGCACGAGCCTGATGGCGAATGGGGCCGCGTTCGAGGATGCGGTTGCACGCGTGAGACAGGCGCCGCGACTCGGAATTGGTGCGCACCTGAATTTGACTCAAGGGCCGACGGTAACGCGGGCAACTCTCGTCCGCAGTCTGGTCCA
>QHXG01000547.1 GCA_003222845.1 Acidobacteriota bacterium
GCCGCAAGTCAGTGGAGATCGATCCTCGATGAAGGGCGCCGGCGATTGGTGGCTCAGACTAATGGGCCGATTAAAACCGGGGGCCACGATCGAACAGGCCCGTACGTCGCTGGATGTCGCCTTTCAACAGTCCGCGCTCGAGCACCGCGAGGCGCGGCAAGCTCAAAGAAGGGCGACGGGTCAAGAGTCCATTCGTGCGCTTGAGCCTAAAGACTATCCGCACTTGGGGGCCATTTCCGGCAGCCAGGGTGAAATGAATAGCCGAGAGTTTTTTGCCAAGCCTCTTCGTCTGTTATTCGGTGTCGTTGCCTTAGTGCTGCTGATCGCCTGCGCCAATGTCGCGAACCTGCTGTTGGTTCGCGCCTCTTCTCGACAAAAAGAGATCGCCGTACGTCTCGCGATGGGCGCGAGTCGTTGGCGTTTGATTCGCCAATTGCTGACCGAAAGCGTGGTGTTGGCGATGTTGGGTGGCGGACTCGGTGTGTTAACCGCACTGTGGATCAAAGACAGCTTATTAGGCGTCAGTGAATGGGCGGGCCGAGAGATGATTTCATTGAATCCGCGCCTCGATTTGCGCGTGCTTGCCTTCACCTTTGGATTGTCGTTTTTAACCGGAATCGTCTTCGGTGTTGTTCCTGCTCTGCGAGCAACTCGACTCGACCTGACGCCGGCACTCAAAGACAGCGGCAGGAGTTCCAGCTTCGCATCCCGTTCGCTGCTAAGTAAGTCACTGGTTGTGGCCCAGGTATCGTTGTCCCTGTTGTTATTGATCGGCGCTGGACTATTGGTGCGCACGCTGATCAATCTGCAAAGAGTCGAGACTGGCTTTAATGAGCGGAACCTCTTGCTCTTCAGCGTCGATCCCAGCCTGCTCGGTTACAAAGACGACCGCTTACGCGCGCTTTATCTACAACTGTTCCAGCACATCGAAGCCGTGCCCGGCGTGCGTTCGGCCACCTTCTCCCGATTACCTTTGCTTTCGCACGCTTCATCGGCAGGCACTTTCGATCGACCTGGCGCCAAGGCCGCGCCTGACGGTACCGTACCGCCCACCGGGGAAGTCTATTATCACAATGTGCGGGAAAACTTTTTCGCCACGATGGAAATCCCTTTACTGCTCGGACGTACCTTCACAGCACAGGATGATTTGCACGCGCCAAAAGTCGTGGTGGTGAACCAAACTTTCGCGCGAGAGTACTTTCCCGAAGAAAATCCAATCGGCAAACGATTCAGCTTCGACGTCGCAAAACCGGATCCGATCGAGATTATCGGGTTGGTGAAAGATGCGAAGTATACGAGCCAGCGCGAAGAGACCCCAGCCACAATGTATCGATCCTGGCTGCAGACTCCCGGAGCAACCGACTCGATGACGTTCGAAGTGCGAACGGCAGGCGATCCAAAGGCATCTGTGGCGACGATTCGCCAGGCCGTGCGCGAGGTCGAAGCCAATCTGCCGCTCAATAACATAAAGACCCAGATCGAGCAGGCCGATGAAACGCTCTCGATGGAGCGACTCTTCGCAAAGCTGATGAGTCTCTTTGGAGTGCTCGCGCAACAGCTCGCCTCTATCGGGCTCTACGGTGTGATGGCTTATTCAGTGTCGCGACGGACGCAGGAGATCGGAATTCGCATGGCGCTCGGCGCGGATCGCGCCAGAGTGCTGAAGATGATTTTGAGGCAAGGAATGGCTTTGACATTGATCGGCGTAGCGCTGGGCGTGGCGGGCGCTTATGCGCTCACGAAATATTTGGAGAGTCTGACCAGCATGCTCTTCGGAGTGAAGCCGAGGGACCCGTTGACCTTTGGCGTGGCGGTGGCTCTGCTCACCATCGTGGCGTTGGTCGCTTGTTTCGTTCCCGCGCGGCGGGCAACCAAAGTCAATCCGGTTGAGGCACTGAGATATGAGTGAGACCGTTGCCGAACGCGATCAGCGGTAATAGGAAGCAAGCATGGTCGTCATTTGGGATCCGTATCAACGAAGTTAGATCGGCAATCTGAAAATTGAAAATGATCCTATGGAATCATTAATCAAGGACATCCGCTATGGGATTCGCGGACTCGCGAAGCGGCCCAGCTTCACGGCAATCGCGGTAATTACTCTCGCCCTCGGCATCGGTGCGAATACCGCCATCTTCAGCGTCGTCAATGCGACCCTGCTGCGACCGCTACCGTTTCAGGATCCGAATCGCATCGTCATGGTTTGGGGTTACCTCCCGCAACTGGCCCACACCGCGGATAAGTTTCCTTCGTCAGCGGGAAATTACCTCGGCCTCGTAAAAGAAACAAAATCGTTTCAGGAACTGGCGGCGTTTCGCCAGTGGTCGTGGCAGCTTACTCACGCTGGAGAACCCGAACAGTTGCAGGGTGTGCGCGTGTCGGCAAACTTTTTCGAGGCTCTGGGTGCCAGGCCAGTGCTCGGTCAGACTTTCACGCCGGAACAAGATCAAGAGGGCGCGGCGCCCGTGGCAATTATCAGTTATCGTCTCTGGCAAAGAGAATTCGCCGCCGACAGAAACGTGTTGGGAAAGAGTCTGACGCTGAATGGCCACACCGTCAGCGTAGTCGGAGTGATGCCGCGCGATTTTGAGTTTCCCGGTGGCGCCAACATGATCCCCGGTCTACAGTTCGCGACTAAAAACGACATTTGGATGCCGCTCGCGATGACTGCTGACGAGCGAAAGAATCAGGGAAGCCTCAATCTCGCTATGCTTGGCCGGCTGAAACCCGGCGTCGCCATCAATCAAGCTGAGAATGAAACGCGCGCCATCGAAGCCAGTCTGCCGCTGGGCACGATTGGCTACACCGTTAACCTCATACCCTTACAGAAACAGATGGTGGGCAATATCCAAAGACTGCTGCTGGTGTTGTTAGCCACCGTGGCATTCGTGCTTTTGATTGCGTGTGCGAACGTCGCCAACCTGCTGTTGGCCAGAGCGTCGTCACGCCAAAAAGAGATGGCGATTCGCGGCGCGCTCGGAGCTGGACGCCGGCGCATCGTCAGACAACTACTCACGGAAAGTTTGCTGCTGTCATTCATCGGAGGTCTGCTCGGCTTTCTGGTTGCAATCTGGGGAACGCCGCTGCTGGTTTCATTTATTCCGGAAAAGGTGCCGCGCATTCACGAGATTAATGTTGACTTGCGCGTGCTCGGATTTGCTTTGCTGATCTCATTAATCACGGGTGTGCTGTTTGGGCTGGCGCCGGCCTTGCAAGCGTCGCGAGTTGATCTGAATAAATCACTCAAGGAAGGCGCCAGAGGCACAAGTGCTGGTCTGCGCCAAAACAGACTCCGTGCTTTTCTGATCGTGTCTGAGGTTTCGCTGGCAGT
>QHXG01000548.1 GCA_003222845.1 Acidobacteriota bacterium
AAGCCAGCCGTCAGATCGTATGGGCGTTGCGCTGAGTTGCAGATTCGATAACCGAAACTGCGTGTAACTGAGGCCGTAACCGAATGGGTAAAGCGGTGTCCACGGCACATCGAGATATTTTGAAGTGTATTTTTCATTCGCATTCGGGGGGCGGCCGGTATTCATGTGATTGTAGTAGAGCGGCTCCTGACCGACGCTGCGCGGGAACGTGACGGGAAGCTTGCCGCCAGGGTTTGCGTCACCGAACAGCACGTCGGCAATTGCGTTGCCTCCCGCGTTGCCTCCCTGCGTCCCCGCAAACCAGGTCTCCAAAATCGCCGCCGTGTTCTCGGCAATCCAATTGATCGTAAGTGGGCGGCCGTTCATGAGCACGACAACAATCGGCTTGCCAGTCGCATGTAATGCCTTGATTAAGTCCAACTGTCGTCCTGGTAGATCGAGCGAGCTTCGCGAAGATGCCTCGCCGCTCATGCCGGCAGACTCGCCGACGGCTACGATTACCACGTCCGAGTCTCGCGCGACGCGCGCGGCTTCGGCGAAACCTTCCGTGGAATCACTGTTGGTGTCACAGCCTTTGGCGTAATTGATTTTGGTTGAAGCGGAGAGCTTCGCTTTAATGCCGGCTAACAAAGTCACGGCCTCGCCCGCGCGACCATCACCTGACCACGAGCCGAGCAAATCTTGCTGGTCATCAGCGAGTGGTCCAATCAAAGCAATCGATTTCACTTCTTTACTAAGCGGCAAAGTCTCGCGTTCGTTCTTCAGGAGCACCATCGAGCGTGTGGCCAGCTCACGCGCCGCGGCGACATTTGCCGGACTCAGAATTACGGATCGCTCTCGCGTCTCGTCTACGTATGGGTGCTCAAAGAGGCCAAGTCGAAACTTGATGCGCAAAATGCGCCGCACGGCTTCGTCGATCGTCGCCGGTGACAATTGGCCGCTCCGCAAGAGATCCGGGCCGTGCTGGTTGAAATCACGACTGACCATTTCCATGTCCACACCTGCATTGAGGGCCAACCGCGCGGCTTCTTTTTCATTCGCAGCCAGTCCGTGATTGATCAGTTCCTGGACGGCGGTGTAATCGCTGACAACGAAGCCGTCGAACTTCCATTCGCCGCGCAGGACTTGAGTCAACGTGAAAGGATTCGCCGAAGCAGGCACGCCGTTAAGATCGTTGAAGGCGCTCATCAACGTACCGACGCCTGAATCAACCGCAGCTTTGAATGGTGGAAAATAAATCTCGCGCAGAGTCCTTTCGGACATGTCGGTCGTGTTGTAATCGCGCCCGGCCTCGGCCGCGCCATACGCAACCCAATGCTTGGCGCAAGCGAGGACCTTGTCTGGGGCGCCGTAGTCACGTCCCTGAAAGCCACGCACGCGCGCGCGCGCGAAGCTTCCTCCCAGATACGGATCCTCGCCTGAGCCCTCGACGATTCGCCCCCAACGCGCGTCGCGCGCAATGTCCACCATTGGCGCAAAGGTCCAATGCACGCCGGCAGATCTTGCTTCCGCCGCGGCGATACTCGCAGAGCGTTCGGCGACTGCCGGGTCCCAACTGCTGGCTTCGGCAAGCGGCACCGGAAGAATTGTGCGATAGCCATGAATGACATCGAAGCCGTAGAGCAGCGGAATCTTCAGGCGCGACTCTTCCACTGCGATTCGCTGCAGCTCGTTGGTTCTTTGCGCGCCGCGCACGTTGAGTGTTGAGCCGAGCAGCCCTTTGCGCACGAGATCGCGATGCTCGGGCCGAAAGTTTCCGTTACTTTCACCATCAAGCTGTTGAAGCTGCCCAAGTTTTTCTTCGAGCGTCATCCGCGCGAGCAGCGCATTGATTCTTTGTTCGATGTCCTGGCGCTGTTGCGAGTGGGATTGTGGATGGAGCGTGACGAAAAGAATTAAGGCGAGAATTAGCACGAACAGATGCTGAGTTGATTTAGTTAAATTCATTTCCCTTAACTGAGACGTGTAATATACTTCGCCCGTGTTCTTCCGGAAAGTTTTATTGTCCAACGTTGCCGGCCAGTGTGCCAAGAGTTTGTTATGTAACTCCCTCTCCCTCTGGGAGAGGGCGGGGGTGAGGGGTCTAGCTGCGAAGTCACACTTATGTTTATTTTATTGTGCCTCTTTACTCCGCACGGCCGTTCCTGAAAATAATAAGAGAGTAGTTTCTTGGTTTCTCTCAGCTAAGCCCTCACCCCGACCCTCTCCCAGAGGGAGAGGGAGTTGCCTGCAAACTCGTGGCCCGCTGGTCGCGGGGCCGTTGATCGAGAGCATATGAACAAGCTCGTTACCAGTTGTTTCCTAATCCTGGCTCTCAATCAGTTGTCGTTCGCGCAACGCACCGAGCAGATGACTGCCGCGGAAATCCTGGCTCGAGTGGCGTCAGTATACTCTTCATGCCGCGCTTATTCTGACGAAGGAGAGGTGAGCATCAAATTCGATATAGCCTTCTCGAAATCAATGATTTATCGCTTCTCAACGGCATTCGTGCGGCCCGCAGCTTTTCGGTTTGAGCTGCGCAGCGGCGTGGGGAATAAAGAAAGCCGTTATGTCGCCTGGAAAGCTGGGGATCTTGAGAAAGCGGGGTGGCCGATCGGCGTACGTCACGAATCGATCGATGAAATGCTGTTGGGGCTTTTTGGTGTATCTCACGATTCATCACTCACCGTGCCGGCGCTGCTCTTACCAGATCTCTTTCGCGGCAGGGGACTCTTCGCTTCGCTTACCGAAGTAGTATTACATGGCGAGGAGAAGGTTGACGGCCACCGGACGTTCAAGATCGAAGCCGCGCTGCAAGATGACGACTTGAAATTTTGGGTCGACGCGAATCAGTTTCTTATTCTGAAGATTTCTCACAAATCGAAACTCGGGCGTTTGGATCAGGAAACGACGACCAGGTACCGGCCGCTAATAAATACCGAAGTTTCACCACAGCAGTTAGCATTCAACCCTCCAACTGGTGATCTTCAGAATATTGGCCCGTCATCGATCGCGGATGCCGAGCCGAGGGCGGCAACTTCGATCGATGATTCACCGCGACTGAAGAGTTTTGGTTCAAGCTTGCGCCTGAACAGAGCCGAGATCAATAAGCTTAGAAAGGAAGCGAATCGAAGATCCGACGACGAAGACGTCGTGCGAGTTGATACGGATCTGGTGGTTTGCGACGTCTTGATTCTGGATCCGCAGGGACGCACGATTTCGGGCCTCACTAAGGATGACTTCATAGTTAAAGAAGACAAACAGACGCAGGAAGTCGGAAGCTTTTCACTGGGAAACAGCGACGCAGTTCCGCGCTCGATCGTTTTAATTATTGATTATAGCGGCAGTCAATTGCCGTACGTCATAACCAGCGTCGAAGCGGCAAAGACGCTGGTAGATAAGTTGAACCCACGGGACCGCATGGCGCTGGTTACCGACGACGTCAAGCTGCTCGTGGATTTCACGGGCGACAAGCGACTGTTGAAAACGAAGCTGGATTCCTTGAAAGCGCGGGCCATGAGTGGCTGGCTGGGACGCAGCAAACAATACGACGCGTTGATGGCGACGCTGAACGAACTATTCAGCAAGGAGGACCAGCGCCCAATCATCATCTTTCAAACGGACGGTGATCAGCT
>QHXG01000497.1 GCA_003222845.1 Acidobacteriota bacterium
CGTCGCCTGGAGCACCGCGCGTGCCGTCGCCAGCTACAGTGATGATGATTCCCTGCGCATAAGCTGGAGCGCAACTGAGAGCTATGATTCCAATGATCAAGCCGAATAAATAGCAACCGTGATGTTTTGGCTTTTTCATCTGAGACTCCTTAGAGAATAAATGTGCCGAGCAGGTGTTCGTCAGACCCAGTTCGTACTGATCGCAGCCACGACTACTGTTAATGTGATTCGAGGACTACAACCAAGAGACCAAGATCAACCGTCTGGCGGTAGCGGACGGTCGATCTTGTCATTGAGCGCGACTTGATAAGCGAGGATCAGCAAGGCGCCACCGCAGGTGGTCCCGATTCATAGTCCAAACCTCTGCCGGTACTCGCCCGACGTGACAAAGGCTTTGACCATCTCGGCGTTGGCGAAATTGCCGTTGAAGAAATTCAGCTTTGTCAACCAGAAGTTGTAACCTTGAAAATCCAGTGTCGCCTCCGGCGCATCGTCCGGATTCCTTGTCAAATATCCAAAGTACTGCATCAGCACAAAGGCGCGGTTGAATTCCTGCTGGGCCAGGGTCGAGTTCTCTGCCACGCGGCGTAACGCTCGCGCGCGCGCCGCGGCGTCGGCAGTTGTCGTCGCCAAGCCAAATTCACTAATAGCGACCGATCGGTCAGTGCCCGAAGGTACGACACCAGCGTTTGCGAAAAGCGTGTCCACGAAGACTTCAGGTGTCATCGACGTGGGATAGGCCGATGCGAAGCGCGAACGCTGGACAAACTGGCTGGCAAAGCTTTGCTTATTGTTTTCAAGAACGGTCTCCCACCCGGCCTGGCCCACAATCACACCTCGTCCGACCTGCAGGGCATCAGGCCGAAACTCGCTTCGCTTGATCGGCACTGGTAAGTTGGGCAGATTGCCGAACGAAGATTTGTAGAAGCGATAGACGAGATAACCGCTCTGCTGAAATTCTATCGAGAGGAAGAACGCTGCCGACACGTTAATGCGTTTGACTTCAATGCACTGAGCATCGCCGCCGCAGGAAGTAATCTGATTGGTCCAGAAGGCGAGACCGTCTGTATCCGGTTCGCGGCGGAGGAAATCAAGATACTGCTGCCGAACGAAGTACGGCGCGTCGTCAATTGGATTTACTGTTTGCAGTTTCGTTCGCGTTGCCACTTGAAGATCGTTGCCTCCGCGACCACCAGGGCGATTCGAGTAGAAGTAGAGGGTCGTGCCGTCAAACGAGAGGGCCGGAGCCCCATCGTTTGAAACGCTATTTACTGTTGAGCCCAGGTTAACGGGGGTAGACCACGGCGCGCCTGTGCTACCTCTCGTCGCCACCCAGAGATCGAGCAGACCCTGGCCGCCGGCGCGATTAGACGTAATGAATATTTCCAATCCATCGCGACGAATAGCGGTGCGGGTATCACGCAAGGGGCTGCTGAGTTCACGGACCAGGCAGATGGGGCCGAATGTCTCGTCGTCCTGAAGCCTGCTCGCATAAATGTCAAAGTCGCCGACCCCTGGTCCGTTGCAGTCGGCAGCACTCCACGGCCTATTGCTCGTCAAGTACAGGACGCTGGATCCTGATTCCTCATCGTCGAAAAGGGTTGGTCCCTCTTCATCGGCCGTTGTGTTGATGGCGGCGCCGAGATTTACCGGCGGTCCCCAGTCAAAGTCGTCACGTGCGTTATGGCGCCGAGAAACCCATATGTCGTTGCCGCCAAAGCCTCCGGGGCGGTTGCTTGCGAAAAAGAGGAGGTGCTCGTCGGGCGAGAGGGCGGGAGCATTTTCTGTACTGCTCGAGTTGACTACTGGTCCAAGGTTTTGCGGTGGTCCCCAGCGATCGTTGACACTGGCGCGCTTGCAGACCCAGATGTCTAGACCGCCGACTCCGGGCGTACGGTCGGAAATAAAGTAAAGGCTCAGCCCGTTCCTGGAGATCGCCGGGTGCTGGTCAATTACCGACGAATTGACCGTCGAGCCAAGGTTGTCGATGTTGACTGGCGCGCCCCAGTCTGAAAACGCGGCTGGTCCGTCAGGATCACCCGTCGTCGAGGGTTGGGCGGATCGAGCAATGTCGCTCCGGGCGAACTCCAGTTTTGGCGCGCCTTGTCCCTGGCCCATTACGGGACTGGACATGGCTAAGGCGAAGGTGAATAGCAGCGCGAAGAAAATGCCATCGATTGTCTTGTTCATTTGCGTTCTCCTTGTGCAGTTAGTGGAACCATTGTTCTCGCTCCCTATCTACTAACGCGCCAAATTTCTCGCAGGCCTCTAAGCACCGTGAATTCGGTTTTCCTCGGGTAGGAGAGATGCGTTCAAGAAGAAATGGGCTCATTTTTGGGTGAGGTCGCAAATTTTTTCTGGGTGGTTAGAGGTTTCCACGCTAAGTGGCGCGTTCCTAGATAGGACCAGTGAACAAAACGCGTCGATTCCCTAAGAGATTTCTAACTATACGAAGGCTTTCCGGCCTCGACCGCTTTTTGCGAGATCGTCCTGGTGGTATCATCCCGGCGCGTCGCAATGCGTTCAAAAATGGGATGGCCACCGCGTCACACGAAGTCACTCAACTACTCGTTGCCTGGGGCGACGGGGATCAGACGGCCCTCGATAAGCTCATGCCACTGGTCTATGATGAATTGCACCGGCTCGCCCATCGATACATGGCCCAGGAACGTCCGGAGCACACGCTGCAAACCTCGGCGCTGGTTAATGAGGCATACGTCAGACTGATCGATCAGAGAAACGTGCATTGGCAGAACCGGGCCCAGTTCTTCGGTATTGCTGCTACGTCTATGCGGCGAATCCTGGTTGGTTACGCCCGCCGGCGCAAGCGGGCGAAGCGCGGCGCCGGCGCATTTCAAATCTCTCTCGACGAGGCAGCGATCCTGTCCGACGAGCGAGCGGCGGAGATGATCGCGCTCGATGAAGCGCTTGAGAACTTAGCTGCGGTTGACCAACGAAAGAGTCAGGTTGTTGAGCTACGTTTTTTTGGTGGGCTAAGCATTGATGAAACCGCCGAAGTCTTGAAGGTTTCTCCAGGCACCGTCATGCGCGATTGGACTCTGGCGAAAGCCTGGCTGCGACGAGAGATCACCGCTGAGTAATTAAATGTCAGACAAACTTTAGTTTGTCGGTTGCTCCCTCTCCCTTTGGGAGTGGGCTGGGGTGAGGGGCGGAGCTACTGCTTACCCTCAGGCCCTCACCCTAACCCTCTCCCAACGGGAGAGGGCACTAGCGAATGAAACCAACTTGATCAGAGTTTCCTAAAGTTTGTCGGACAACTGATATGAACCCGGAACGTTGGCAACAGATCGATCGACTCTTTCATTCCGCGCTGGAGCGGAATGGCGGAGAACGGGCGGCCTTTCTGGCCCAGGCCTGCCTGGGCGACGAGCGCTTGCGTCAGGAGATTGATTCGCTCCTCGCCTCTCACGACCAAGCTGCAAGCTTTATCGAAACGCCCGCTGATGACGCCGCTGCTGGGTTAATGGCAGAGCGCCACTCCCGCTTAAGGCCGGGAACGATGGTGAATCGCTACAAGATTCTTGATCTCCTTGGCGAGGGAGGAATGGGTGAGGTCTACCTCGCGCAGGACATGAGGCTGGGCCGAAAGGTCGCGCTCAAGCTGCTGTCTACATACTTAAGCAGTGATGGAGAACGCTTGCACCGTTTCGAGCAGGAGGCGCGCGCGGCATCCACGCTCTCGCATGCGAACGTTTGCGTCGTGCATGAAGTCGGCGAGGCTAAAGATGGGCGTCATTATATCGTGATGGA
>QHXG01000498.1 GCA_003222845.1 Acidobacteriota bacterium
GCGGCTATCGAAGGCACGCGCGAGATTGGTCTGGCGGTCACCGCGACGACGCTCTCGTTGCTGGCAGTATTTCTGCCGGTTGGATTCATGGCGGGCATCGTTGGCCGCTTCATGTCGTCGTTCGGATTCACCTCTTCGTTTGCGATCGCCGTTTCGCTCCTGGTGTCCTTTACGCTGACGCCGACGCTGGCCGCGCGCATGATTAAAAGAAAGAAAGCGAGCGCGACAAAGGGCGCCAGCAAACACTTGTCGTCAACGCCTGACAGAGAAGAGCGCACCTCGCTGGCCGAGTTCAAGGACAAATATATTCAGGCAGGATCCAAAGAATCGCGCTTCTACCGGCCCATCGATCGCACCTACACGTGGCTGCTCAAATGGTCGATGGCGCATCGTTGGGCAATCGTGCTGCTGTCGATTCTGGTAATTGTCAGCACGGTACCGTTGTTCATGTTCGTCGGTAAGAACTTCCTGCCTATCGACGATCAGTCGCAATTTGAAATCAACGTGCGTACTCCGGAAGGCTCTACACTTTCGTCGACTTCGGCCCTGAGCGAGCGAATTGCTGCTGACGTGCGCAAGCTTCCCGGCGTTACCGACACGCTGGTAACCATCGGGAGCGGCCAGCAGCAAGTCGTCAATCTTGCGAACGTCTACATCAAGCTCTCGCCGATCGAGGAACGCAGTATCGCTCAACAGGAGTTGATGTTGCGCGCCCGTTCCGAAATCGTCGGCAAGTACCTGAAGGAGTTTCCCGATCAATTGCGCACCAGCGTTAATCCGGTGGCGGCAATCTCTGGCGGCGGCTTTCGCAATGCTGATATTCAATTCGTTATCGGTGGACCCGACCTCGACAAACTCACGAAGTATTCCGACGGCCTGCTGGCAAAGCTCAAGACAATTCCCGATGTAGTCGATGCCGATTCAACTCTGATTTCCGGCAAGCCCGAGCTGCGTGTGGTCATCGATCGAGCGCGGGCGGCGGATCTCGGCGTGCGCATCGGCGACGTAGCGCAATCGCTGAATACCCTGGTAGCCGGTCAGAAAGTTTCGACCTTTAACGCCGGCACTGACGAATACAACGTGCGCGTGCGTGCGGTCGGACAGTTTCGCGCGAATGCCGAAGGGTTGAAGCGAATGCTGGTCGCTTCGCAGAAGCTTGGTTGGGTAAGTCTCGAAAACCTTGTGCGAGTCGAAGAAGGCACTGGTCCATCTTCGATCGATCGATACAACCGCCAGCGCCAGGTGATGCTGACGGCGAATACAAAGCCTGGCGGATCACAAGCTGCCGTCATCGCCAAACTGAACGAGTTTGCGAAGGCGGAAAGCATGGATAGCAGCTATCGCACCTTTCTCGCGGGGCGATCCAAGGAATTAGGCCGGACCGCCACCTATTTCCTGCTCGCGATCGTTTTGTCGTTCGTTTTCATGTACATGATTTTGGCGGCGCAATTCGAATCCTTCATTCACCCGATCACGATCCTTTTGACGCTGCCGCTGGCGATTCCGTTTGGCATCCTCTCGCTGCTGGTAACGAACCAGACGGTCAATATTTTTTCGGGTCTCGGCTTGCTGCTTTTGTTCGGCGTCGTCAAGAAGAACGCCATTCTG
The DNA here is from genome assembly GCA_003222845.1 of Acidobacteriota bacterium. GTDB lineage: Bacteria > Acidobacteriota > Blastocatellia > Pyrinomonadales > Pyrinomonadaceae > UBA11740. The sequence continues at coordinate 1,609 of QHXG01000498.1, forward strand.
CAAATCGATCACACCAACGGATTGCGCAAACAGGGCATGGAACGCTACGACGCGATCATCCAGGCGAACCGCGATCGTTTGCGGCCAATTCTGATGACCACGATTGCGCTGGTTGCGGGCATGACGCCGCTAACACTCTCGAGCGGACCGGGTTCAGGCACAAACAGATCGATTGGCGTGCTCGTGGTGGGCGGACAATCGCTTTGTTTGCTGCTGACGCTGCTCGCGGTGCCGGTTTTTTATTCTTTGTTCGATGACCTCGCACGCAGCCGCGTTTGGTTACGCGTCAACTCCGTGCTGGCGGCAGTGTTTGGACGTGTGCGGAGACGTGCCGCAACGGCAGCGGCGTCTTTGTTAGGACTTATCTCGAGACAATAGATTATGGATTATCTTATTATGAAGTTACGCACGATTAACCGCAGAGGACACAGAGGATCTCGCAGAGGAAAAGGAGAGCTCTTCTCTGCGACCTCTGCGGAAACCTCCGCGTCCTCTGCGGTTAAATTCTTTCTTTTCGCCGCGTTGCTTTGCTTAATTAACGCACCGACGCAAGCGCAGGAGCCTTCGCCAACGCCATCACCCCAGCAACAAACTCTGAGTGTCCCTTCGGTAGCCACTGACTATCGCGCGAACCCAAACAAACCTCTGCCGTCGCTCAATCGCATCGGCGTCGACATGGCCGAACAAAAGCCGCTGGCCTTGCGCGAAGCGATTACCATGGCGCTTCAGAACAACAAAGACATCGAAGTCGCGCGCGACAACGTTAAGATTGCCGAATACGATCTACTCACTGTTCACGGCGCTTACGATCCAAAGTTCAGCGCCCAGAGTTACTATGAAAGAATCAAGACACCGGCGGCGAGCTTTCTCAGCGGCGCCACCGGCGCGGTTGAGACCGCAGATTTCACCGCGACCAGTCGACTGGAAGGTCTGTCGCCAAAAGGCGGCGGCAACTATCGCGTCGATTTCTCGGCGGTGCGGGCCACCACGAACAACACATTCACAGCCCTGAATCCTCAATATCCGACCGCGCTCACGTTCAATTTTACGCAACCATTGATGCGCGGTTTTCGGATTGACTTGCCGCGCCGTCAAATCGAAGTCGCCAAGAAAAACCTTTCACTTACGGACGCACAATTTCGGCAGCGGGCGATCGAAGTAATCACCAGCGTCCAGCGTTCTTATTGGGACCTGGTTTTCGCGCTGCGCAATTTGCAAATCCAGCGCAAATCGGTCCAGGACGCGCGGACCCAGCTCGAACACAACCGGCGGCTGGTCGCCGAAGGCCAGTTGGCGCCGATTGACATTGTCGCGGCGGAAACACAGTTGGCAAATTTCGAGCAGGCCGAATTCACCGCTCTTGAAGACGTCACGCGCGCCGAGAATAATTTGAAGAACCTGGTTGCCGAAGACCAACACTCGCCGCTTTGGAATGTCTCAGTCGTGCCCACCGATGACGTTGATTTGACACCGCCCCAGGCTTCGCTCTCTGATGCGATGAAGGCGGCGACGGAGAATCGGCAGGAACTCAAACAATCCGATTTGGCGCGCGAGATCAACCTGCTGGATCAAAAACTCTATCGCGATCAAACGAAACCTCAGATCGATCTGGTAGGAACTTACGGTGTCGTCGGCAACGCCGGCACTTTGACTTCAGCGGTCAGCCCCTTCAGTCTGACCACCATCCAGTTGGTCACGCGAGTCAATCAACTTTCGGCCTTGGCCGGCCTGCCGGTGTTACCGCCGACACCGACCACTTCGATTCCCTCAAATCTG
>QHXG01000006.1 GCA_003222845.1 Acidobacteriota bacterium
TAATCAGAAAGTAAGCGGCGAGTGAAATGCCAAGGACAGCGACTTTGGGCGGCAGCGCCTGGGTCGCCGTGCTTCTTTGAAGAAACTTTTCTTCGCCGGCTCATGATCGTTGCCGACTCTTTCCGCTTTTCGTCATTACCAAATCTGGCAACGTTTCTCCGACGCTCGCACCATCGGATCGCCTTCTTTGCATTGATAGGCTTGCGCGAAGGCCGGCATGTTTGAGAGCGGGCCATTGACGCGGAAGCGCGCCAGCGGATGCGGGTCCGTCGCGTTTCGCAGGCGCGCAGCTTCGGGGCGAATGTTCTGCGCCCAAACCTGGGCCCAACCGAGGAAGAAGCGCTGCTCAGCAGTGAAGCCGTTGATGTCCTTTGGCCGCGGTTTGCCTTCTAGAGATTTCTGATAGGCAGCGTAAGCGACCGTTAATCCACCTAGGTCTGCTACCGATTCTCCCACCACCAGCTCTCCCTTCTGATGCAGTCCCGGTTCGACTTCATAAGAACTGAATTGGTTCACGACACAATTGGTTCGCTCGCTGAACTTCTTGAAGTCGTCCGGAGTCCACCACATTACGAGGTTGCCGTTGGCGTCAAATTTCGCGCCCTGATCGTCGAAGCCGTGCGTCATCTCGTGGCCGATCACCGCGCCTATCCCGCCATAATTAAACGCGTCGTCGGCTTTCGGATCGTAGAAAGGTGGTTGCAGAATTCCAGCCGGGAAAACGATTTCGTTGAACTGTGGATTGTAATAAGCATTCACCGTGGGCGGTGACATGCCCCATTCAGTCTTGTCGACGGGCTTGCCAATCTTGCCAAGATTTCGCTTGAACTCGAACTCTCCGGCAGAAACGAGGTTGTTGTAATAGGCGCCGCGGCTGATTTGCAGAGCTTCGTAATCACGCCATTTGTCCGGGTAGCCAATCTTCTTGATGTACGCATTCAACTTCGAGATCGCGCGTTTGCGCGTTTCATCGCTCATCCAACTGAGCGTGGTTAAGTCTTCCTGCAAAGCCGCGATCAGATTCGCCACCATCGCCCGCGCGCGCGCCCGGGCTTCGGGTGGAAAAGTCCTGGCGACGTAAAGTTGGCCCAGCGCTTCGCCCAGTGCGCGATCCGTGCTCGCAATACAACGTCTCCAACGGGGAAGCATCTCGGTCGTGCCCTGTAGGTACTTGCCGTTGAAGTTGAAATTCTCCTGGACGAATTTCGAAGAGAGCGTGTTCGATGCGGCGTTCACCAAATGCCATCGCAGATAGGTCTTCCAATCGGCCATAGGCGTGCCGGTCAGAATCTTGTCGGCGGCTTTAAAAAAGCTGGGCTGGCCCACGTTGACCTTGCCGATTTCCGGCATACCGATGTTGCGAAAATAGCGGCCCCAATCAAAGTCCGGCGTCATTTCAAGCAACTGGGTCTTTATCATCGGATGATAGTTCGCTTCGGGATTTCGCCGCTGTATGCGGGTCAGAGAGTTCTCGGCGAGCTTTGTTTCAATGGCCAGGACTGTCTTAGCTTCAGCCGCCGCGCGATCCGCAGCGTCGCCCATCAGTTCGAATGTGCGGGCGACGTGAGCGACATATTCGTCGCGCGTGGCTTTCGATTTTGCGTCATCATTCGTGTAGTAATCACGATCCGGTAATCCCAGTCCGCCCTGGACCACCTGCGCGATGATTTGGGTTGAGTCTTTGACGTCCTGGTTGGCGCCAAAGCCAAAAACCGCAGGTATTCGATGCGCGTGGAGCCGCGCAATTTCGTCTTCAAGACCAAGCACGTCGCTGATCTGGTTTATGCGTTGCAACTCTGGCTCGAGCGGTTTGATGCCTTCGGCTTCAATCTTCGGCTCGTCCATGCAGGAGCCATAGTAATCAGCAATTTTCTGCTCGTTGCCCGTTAGATTCTTCTTCTTCAGCAGATCTTCCAAGATCTGATTCAAAACCAGGATGTTCTGCTCATCGAGTTGCGTAAACCTTCCCCAAACTGAGAAAGCCCCGGGTATTGGGTTCTTGGCCATCCACCCGCCGTTCGCAAACTGGTTGAAGTCCTGACAGGCAGAGACGCTGCGATCGAGATTTCCAAAGTCGAACCCTGCAATCACGGTTTTCTGCGGATCGTCCCGGTCTGGATTTGTACTATCAATCGACAAGTAGGACGAACTCGCCCTTGAGAAAATTCTTGACAACTGAGCGGTAGGAGCGAATGCCGCGTGACTCTTATCACTAGTTAACGTGGACAGCGCGATAAGCGAGATTGTCAACACGAACAGAAGCACACGACGGTAGCTGAGACTCATAACAAAGAACCTCCTACGGAAAACTTTGGATATAAAGTTGAGGGAACGGGAAAATGTTATGACTTCTAACCTGAAAACGCAAAGGCGGCGGTTACGGCCGTGAGAGCTAGTCGGCGGAAAGAAGAATTAAAACGATGCGCGCTTACGGCGTGGGCCGCTGCTCCAATAGGCTAATTTGCTTGGCGTGACGCGCCACCTTGCCGCGAAGGTCGTAAAGATCACGAATCATGAGGTCGAACTTCTCGTCGAGCTTCTCAATCTGAGCCTGCACGGCTTCCCAGATGGGGCGCGTTTCCTTAAGCCGAGCATCAACTATCTCTTCGAGAGACGTGAGGCGCTCATCCAGACCGATGATATTCCTGGCCATCGCGCCTTGCTGAACCTGGATCGCATCGACCTGAGCACGTAAGGCCTGCTGCTCACTGCGGATAGCATCGACCTCGGTGCGGATAGCATCGACCTCGGCGCTGATAGCATCGACGCCGGCGCGCGTAGCTGCCTGCTCAGCAAGTATCGCAGCCAACTCAGCCAAAACACGCTCTTCGAATGACTGCTTCGGAAGCTCTTTTGTGGGATCTTCATTCATGAGTTTCTGCCTCCCGGGATGGTAACTTTGTTAACGGAAAAACTCAATACAAAGTTCCAGCACTCTGATGCCGCCGCTTCAGCTTTTTAGCTTTTTGATTTCTTCCGTAAGCACCGGAAGAACTTCGAAAAGATCGCCGACGATTCCGTAATCGGCAATGTCGAAGATGGGAGCTTCGGGATCCTTATTAATGGCCACGATGGTTTGAGAGTTCTTCATTCCAACCAGATGTTGAATCGCTCCGGAAATTCCTACGGCGAGGTAAAGTTTCGGCGCCACAGTTTGACCGGACGAGCCGATTTGACGATCGAGCGGCAACCACTCTGCATCGCAGATCGGACGAGATGCTGCGAGGTCGCCGCCGAGAACTTCAGCCAGCTTCTCCGCGAGAGCCAGGTTGTCTTTGCTCTTAATACCGCGACCGACTGCGACAATGACATCGGCCTTGCTCAAGTCAACGGCTTGCTTTACTTCCTGGAACGGGGCCTCCGGTTTCATACGGACTTCACTGATTTCAACCTGCATCGTTTCAATAGGCGCGCCGCTTCCCTTCACCGCTTGATCGCCGCGAAGGGCTCCGGACTGGAATGTCACAAACACCGGCGGCTCGCCATCTGACACTACATCTGCGTCCAACTTGCCGAGAAAAATGCGGCGCGTGAAGGTCGCCTCTCCCGCCTCGACCTTCATGCGAACGCAGTCGCTGATCAATCCTTTACCGAACCGCGCGGCAAGTTTCGGCGCGAAGTCGCGCACCAAATAGGTGTGCGCCATGATTACGTATTGCGGCTCGGCGGCCCGCACGACTTGCTCCATCGCTTCGGCATAGGCATCGGGCGTGTAGTCGGCGAGTTGCGGATGCTCTACGCTGATTACCTTTTCCAGATCATAGGCCGCAATGTCCTGAGCCAACGATGGTGCGCCAGGAATGACCGCGGTGGATTTCTGTCCAGTGTCGACAGCCAGCTTTTGCGCCGCCGCAATCGCTTCCAGCGAAGTCTTATTTAATGCGCCAGCCTTATGCTCGATGAAAACTAGAATGCCCTTACTCATGGTTTCTTAGTAGCACAGATTTAAGTCTGTGATGATTTTCGAGGTACAAGTTACAGATAAAACACAGACCGAAGGAAGCTCTGAATAAGTAAATACGTTCCCTCTCCCTTTGGGAGAGGGCTAGGGTGAGGGCTTAGTGACGCAAGCCACCTTTAGTCCTCTCCTCCCGCCGCCGCACAACTAAGAAATAAGGAGATCAATTCTTACACTGCTTCTGCTAAGCCCTCACCCCAACCCTCTCCCAAAGGGAGAGGGAGCATCGACAAACTTCAGCTCTATGCTACTCAAAGAACGCGCGCTTCGGTACGGAGTTTCTCAGCCAATTCTACTGCGCCTTTTTTGGCATCGCCGCCACCAAGGAACTGCGTCTGCTTTGATTTCTGCGGCAGATAGATTTTCGCGATTTGCTGGTGCGAAGGTTGGTCGAGAATCGCAGGCGACGGCGCGATTTCCTTAATCTCTTTCTTCTTCGCAGCCATGATTCCCTTCAGCGTCGCGTAGCGAATCTGGCTGATGCCCGATTGAATTGTCAGCAATGCGGGCTTTGGCATCGTGTACCACTGATACCAACCGCTCTCCAGTTCGCGCTTGACGCGGAGTTGTTCGCCCGTCGCATCAATCTCGATAACAATAGTCGCGTGCGGCAACCCGAGAAGTTCAGCGAGGATCACACCTGTCTGACCATAACCGTAATCGTCAGACTGAAGCCCGGTCATTATCAAGTCGGCCTGTTCGTCGCGAACGGCTTCAGCCAAGACGCTGGCGGCGGCAAACGGCGAAAGATGACTGACATTATCGCCCACCACATGAATGGCGCGATCGGCCCCGCGTGCCAGCGCGTCCTTGATAACGCTCTTCGCGCGCTGCGGCCCCATCGAGCAGACGACGACTTCACCACCGACCTTCTCCTTGATCCGCAGCGCTTCTTCAAGCGCATAGCCGTCGGATTCGTTGACTTCAAACGAGAGATCCGCTTCTTCAATCCAGGTTGATTCTTTGTTGATTCGCAGGATGGCGTCCTTATTCGCGACCTGCTTCATTAAGACGAGAATTCTCATATTTGGCCTTCGGCCTTTGGTCTTTGGTTTTCGGTTTGAGTTTCCAATGCCAAAGACCCAAGACCAAAGACCTACTCTTCGTATCTCTTAAACAACAGCGCCGCGTTCGTGCCGCCAAACCCGAAGCTGTTCGAGAGCGCATAATTCAAATGAGCTTCGCGCGCCTGATTCCGAACGTAATCGAGGTCACATTCGGGATCGGGAGTCACGTAGTTAATCGTCGGTGGCAGCACGTTGCGATGAATTGCGAGCACTGAGAAGACTCCTTCGACTCCGCCCGCTGCGCCCAACAAATGGCCCGTCATCGATTTCGTCGAGCTAATCGCGAGTTTGTACGCGTGTTCTCCAAAGGCTTTTTTGATCGCCATGGTTTCGAACTTGTCGTTGTAAGGCGTCGAAGTGCCGTGGGCATTTATGTGGCCGATCTCTTCCGGCGCGACCTTCGCGTCACCCAACGCCTTTTGCATAACCCGTACGGCGCCTGAGCCGCTGGCGTCTGGCATAGTAATGTGGAAGGCGTCACCGCTCATGCCATAGCCGACGACCTCAGCATAAATTTTTGCGCCCCGACGACGAGCGAATTCCAACTCTTCGAGGATCATAATTCCTGCGCCTTCGCCAATCACGAAGCCGTCGCGATTCAAATCGAACGGCCTCGATGCGTGCACCGGATCATCGTTGCGAGTAGACAGCGCGCGCAGGGCCGCAAATCCGGCAACGCTCATGGGCGTGATTGCAGATTCAGCCCCGCCGCAAATCATCGCGTCGGCGTCTCCCCGCTGGATGATCTTGAAGCTGTCGCCAATCGCATGCGCGCCGGCTGAGCACGCCGTAGCCGTAGCTGAGTTAGGCCCCTTTGCGTTATGTCTAATTGAAACCTGGCCCGAAGCGAGGTTCACGATGGCGGAAGGAATGAAGAAGGGCGATACACGGTTTGGGCCGTCCTTTAAGAGTTTCTCATGCTCGCGTTCGATGGCCCAGAAATCGCCGATACCGCTGCTGATATAGGTTCCGACATTTTCGGCGACTTCATCGGTGATCTTCAGGCCGCTGTCATCCATCGCCTCTTGCGAGGCGGCGATGGCGTAATGAATGAAGGCGCCCATCTTGCGCGCTTCTTTCTTTTCAATGTAGTCGAGCGGGTCGAAATTCTTTACTTCGCAGGCAAAGCGACAGGCGAACTTTTCGGGGTCGAATTTCTTGATATAGTCCGCGCCGCTGCGGCCTTGGATTAGCGCGGACCAGGTGATCTCAACCGAGTTACCTACCGGCGTAACCAGGCCGAGACCCGTAACAACGACGCGACGATTCAAAATGAGAAATCCTCCCGTGACAGGCTCGAAGTGATCGACGCGGCGGGCCACCACATCGAAGGCTCACCATTAGCTACCAGTCACTTTCCCTTGTGCTGATCGATGTAGTTGTACGCATCGCGCACACTTTGAATCTTTTCCGCGTCTTCGTCAGGAATCTCGATGCCGAACTCCTCTTCGAAACGCATAACCAACTCGACAGTGTCCAGCGAGTCAGCGCCAAGATCGTCTATGAACCGAGCGTTCGGCGTGACTTCATTTTCGTCGACCCCTAATTCGTCAACGATTATCTGTTTCACTTTTTGCTCAATCTCTGGATCGGGCATTCGTTTGCTCCTCTTTCAAAATGTCCGACAAACTTTAGTTTGTCGCTCATGTGGTCCAAAACCAACTATTTCCCGGGACGACAAACTAAAGTTTGTCGGACAACAGCGCCTCACGAGCAGCGCGCAGACTAGCAGCATCCTCCACATTGACGCAACTCACGCGGCGATCAATCTGGCGCACCAACCCGCTCAAAACTTTTCCGGGTCCAATTTCTATAAAGCTTTGTACACCGTGACCGATCAAAAACTCAACTGATTCCAGCCACCGGACCGTCTGTGATACCTGTCTAACCAAAGCGTCGCGAGCTTCGTTTCCGGCCGTGACAGCCTTCGCGTCAACGTTCGTAACCACCGGTATTTCCAATTCTGCAAACGTAATTGCCAGTAAATCGGAGGCTAGACGATCTTGCGCCGGCTTCATCAAAGCGCAATGAAAAGGCGCGCTAACATTCAGTTTTATTGCCCGCTTCGCGCCGCGCTCCTTTAACAGAGCCACCACGCGATCGATTGCCGCTGCGTCACCCGCAATGACAACCTGATTTTGCGAGTTAATATTCGCCGGGCTGCAAACCTGTCCGTCGCTGGATTCAGCGCATGCCTGCACGACTGTGCTTAGGTCAGCACCGAGAATTGCAGCCATCGCGCCCGCTCCGACCGGCACCGCCTCCTGCATGTAACGTCCGCGCGCGCGTACGGTCCTCACGGCATCGGATAATGAAAGCGATCCCGCGCAAACCAAAGCCGTGTATTCGCCGAGACTATGTCCGGCAACGAAGTCGGGTTTGCCAAACCCTTCCGCTTCCATCGCTCGCAGCACCGCAACCGAGGTGGTCAAAATCGCTGGTTGCGTATTCTCAGTTAACTGCAACTGCTCTGCCGGACCATTGAAGCACAGTTCCGAGAGGGCAAACCCGAGCGCCGCATCAGCTTCTTCAAAGACCTGTCTGGCCGCGGGAAATTGTTCGGCCAAATTCTTTCCCATGCCCGCATATTGTGAGCCCTGTCCGGGAAAGATGAACGCGATTGCTGATTGCCGATTGCCGATTGCCAATTTGTCTGCGTCTTTCGGCGCATGTCTAGAACTGTCAAGCAAACCTTTGAGAGTCAATTGGAAATTGGCAATCGGAAATCGGCAATGATCTCACCAACGCATCACGACTGCGCTCCAGGTAACGCCTCCTCCGAAGGAGGCCATCAAGATTACGTCGCCCTGGCGCACCCGCCCGGCTTCGACGCATTCATCAAGTCCAATAGGAATCGATGCCGAAGAAGTATTGCCATGCATTGCGATATTCGAATAGACGCGCGACGAATCTACCTTGAGCATCTCGGAGACAGCGTCTGTAATTCTCTGGTTGGCCTGATGCGGAATGAATAGGTCTACATCTTCGGCTTTCAATCCCGCTTCGCAGAGAACTTCACGTGATATGTCGGCCATCGAGCGCACGGCGATCTTGAATACCTCGTGCCCTTTCATTTTAAAGAAGTGGTCGCCTCGGGCAATCGTTTCCGCGGTAAATCCGCCCTTGGTTCCTCCGCCCGGCGCGTAGAGTTGCTTTTCGTAGCGCCCGTCAGAGCGAATTTTCACAGACAAAATTCCTCTGCCGCTCTCCACTGGGCCAAGTATGGCCGCGCCCGCACCATCGCCAAATAAAACACAAGTCGAGCGGTCGGTGTAATCGACATAACGCGTGAGGATCTCGGCGCCAATCACAAGCACGTATTTGGATTGCCCGCCGCTAATCATGGCGCCGGCGATCGATAGTCCGTAAAGAAAACCGGAACACGCGGCGACAATATCCATGGCCGCGGCCTTATGCGCTTCGAGTTCGGCCTGAATCAAACACGCGGTAGATGGCAGAATCTGATCGGGCGTGACCGTGGCGCAGAGAATCAGATCAATTTCGGCTGGATCGATTCCCGCGCGCTCGATCGCTTCGCGCGACGCGCCCACCGCGAATTGAGAAGTGTATTCATCCGGCGCGGCTTTCCGTCGTTGTTTGATGCCGGTCCGCGTCGTTATCCACTCGTCCGACGTGTCGACAATCTTCTCCAGATCGGCATTCGTCAAGACGCCTTTCGGATACGAATGACCCGTTCCGAGAATGCCTGCATTAACTTTTGACATCAGTCAATCTTAGTTTTTTCAGCGCCGTCCAGCAGCGGGACTGTTGCCGTCTCATGCGATGTTTAGAGGCGGGACTTGACCCGCCGTAGCCGCACAAGTGCGGCTTCTAAACGAAGCCTTTTTGCTGATTTTGTCAGTCAGTTTGTTCCACGGTCACGATTTCGCGACCTTTATAGTAGCCGCATTTTGGACAGACACGATGCTGCATGCGCGGCTCTTGACAATTGGGACAGACCACCGTCTGTGGAATGCGCAGCGCATCGTGCGCCCGGCGCTTGCCGCGACGCGCTTTTGAGTGTCTACGTTTTGGATTTGGCATGATTACTCCGGATTTCTTAAATTTCCAATTTCAGATCTGAGATCGTTTTTCGTACTTTGTTCTTTGTGCTTCGTACTTTGTAGCTTGACCTCGTTCCCAACCCTGCGATTGGAGCTTAGAGTTTTCAAAGTACCAAGTACCAAGCCCAAGGAACTATGTCCGCAATTCCTTCAACTTATTCCAACGCGAATCAATCATTTTATTTTCACACTGGCAACTACTGACGTTCCTGTCAATCCCGCAGATTGGGCAGAGACCCTTGCAATCCTCACTGCATAAGATGTGTCCCGGTAGGGCCAGCAGAATCTCTTCGCGGACCACGTCTTCTAAATCGATGGCCTCGCCATCGAAAACTGCGAGATTCAAGTCCTCTTCGTGCAACTCGTGCTGCTCTTCGGCGCGCCAGCTCACCGCCGGAACGAATCTCTCAGCGAATTCCGAATGAATCGGTAATCGAACCGGTTGCAAACAACGGCCGCACGGAGCCTCAATGCTTGCGGTCAGTTCGCCGGATAATTCGACTTCATTGCCACTGCGCTTAATTCGACCATGCACCAATGCCGGGTCGATTAGCCGCACCTCGCGATCGTCCAGGCTCAGTTGATTAATTCCATAAACCCGCGAGAACTTTCCGCCGAATTCTTCCAGCTTATCAAGCTCGATCCGCATACCTCAGCCCCTTGAACTATATAGAATGCGTAAGGGGGCAACGCGCAAAGTCAGCAATTATAGCCGGGTCGGACGTGCTTTCAAAGTAACGACTTCTGGTTCTCAACGAGCCAGGAGTTTCCTTTCTCTAGCCCAGGCATTCACGCCCGGGCTCTGAAGGCGATCAGATCCTAAGCCCCCTTCAGGAGGCTTCGGCATAACTGCTTTAGCGAGCCATTAAGTAAAGCCCCATAAATGGGGCTCGAGAATTAACGCCGCTACACTAACCCAGGCGTGAACGCCTGGGCTAATGGAAAACTAGCCCGATCAATGTTGGCGCTCTAAACACCGGTGGTCTCAACCGGAGGCCGTCGGCTTTCGCTTGGCCTTCCGGTCCTTCTCTTCTTTCTTCGATTTCGACCCGTTTGTGGTTTCGTTCAGCTTGTCACATTCCGCGCGCCATTTCGATTCCAGGCGTGTCTGATCGACTACCCCGCACTCGTTGAGAATCTCGATCAGACTCTTCACCAGCGCATGATGGGTGTAGGTTGTCTCTGACTGACGAAGCAGCAACTTCAATCCTTGCTCGAGCCGCTCGGCCAAACGCGCCAGCGTGTTTTCGAGAATTGTCAGACGCTCCAGAAGATGCTCTTCGTGCGGCGTGGTCTCCATCGAATCTACCCGCATCGACGGTGGTTGCACGACTATCATCAGACGCGTGCCGCAACGCATACAGAATTCCTGCCCTAGCGGATTAGCCGCGCAGCACTTCTGACAAAAATGTGAGATTGTTCCTCGCTGCATTTCTGAAATCTTGAGATCTTAAATCTGAGATCCGCTTGCTTTTGGTCTTTGGTCTTTGGTCTTTGGCTTTTGGTCTTTGTCCCTTTTCTGTCTTCATCGTTGAAGTTGCTCTCTCGCTTTTTCAAAGACCAAAGGCCAAAGACCCAAGACCAACCTTTCAGTATTCATAAAAACCCCGTCCTGTCTTCTTTCCCAGCCATCCCGCATCAACGTATCGCTTCAACAGCGGACAAGGCCGGTACTTCGAATCGCCAAACCCATCATGTAACACGTTCATGATGGCGAGGCAAACATCCAGACCGATGAAATCAGCCAAAGTCAGCGGACCCATCGGATGATTCATCCCCATTTTCATGATGCCATCGATACTCTCACGCGTCGCCACGCCTTCATACAAGGCAAAGATTGCTTCATTGATCATCGGCATCAACACACGATTCGAAATGAAGCCTGGGGAATCCTGACACTCAAGCGGGGTCTTGCCAAGTTTCTCTGCCAGCGCGCGCGTCTTTTCATAAGTCTCTTCGGAAGTCGCCGCGCCGCGAATAATCTCGACCAGCTTCATTACTGGTACCGGATTCATGAAGTGCATGCCGATGACTTTGTCCGGCCGCTTGGTTATGGCGCCGAGTTTAGTGATTGATATTGAAGACGTGTTCGAAGCTAATATCGCATCCGTCTTTGTGACTTCATCGAGCGATCTAAAAACTTCAGTCTTGACCCTTAAGTCTTCATTGACGGCTTCAACCACGATGACAGCCTCGCTCAGCGCGCCAATGTCGGTGGTCGTCTTGATGCGCCCCATAATCGCGCGCTTCTCATCTTTGCTGAGCCGTTCTTTGTCAACGTTACGTTGCAGGCTCTTATCGATGGAAGTCATGCCGCGCGCGAGAAACTCCTGCCCCACGTCGCGCATCACCACGTCGAATCCCGCGCGCGCGGCCACTTGAGCGATGCCATTGCCCATCGTGCCCGCGCCGATTACACCGAAGACTTCACTCATATATTCTGTAGCATAGACTTTCGTCTGTGATTCTGATCAAGCACCGTTGACGCGTAGCGTCGTCATGAATTTGATCAGTTCCCTTTATTCTCTGATCTTCAGTCGCCTTGACTCTGGTCTGAAAGCGAAGCGGACCTCACAGACTGAAGTCTATGCTGCTTACCTCAACCGATCGGCCCAATTCGTCAAAGGCTGCGCGCCGCGCATGGCCGCTTGCAATTCCTCTTCGCTGCCCGTAGACACCTTGCCCCCATACAACCGTACGCCGGCTTCACTGCGCAAAAACCTGAACGAATAGATGCCCAGCGCCGTACCAATCGGAATATTAATCAGCGAAATGATGGCCAGGACTAGCGCCGAAGGCTTCGCCCAGGGTTTTCGTTTCATTAATCCATAGCCAACCATCAAAGGCATTAATCCAACCACAAACAAAAGAACTACAAACGCCACAACACCAACGACAATCCAGGACCCTGAAATTACATTGCCCGCAGGCGTGGCGACCTCAACCACGACAACCAAAAGCAACAAACCTAGCAAAGTGAGAGCATGCATCGCCCCATAAACGAAGTGGAGGGTGGCGAGCGTCTTGTTGTGCTCTTCCGCGGTCATCGCTCAACTGCCATGGCCACCGCATTCCCGCCACCGAGACACAGCGCCGCAATCCCCCTGTGCGCATCTCGACGCTTCATCTCGTAGAGCATTGTGGTGAGAAGTCGCGAACCGGATTGTCCGATGGCGTGACCAAGCGCAACGGCGCCGCCGTTCACGTTGACCTTCTCAGGATCCAGATCGAGCTGTCCAATGATCGCCACCGCTTGAACCGCGAAGGCTTCATTCAACTCGATCAAGTCCACGTCATTCAAAGACCAGCCAGTTTTCTTTAGCAGCTTTCGAATCGCCTCGACTGGCGCCATCATCACCAGCTTTGGCTCGACGCCCGACGTGGCTTGCGCCACGATTCGCGCCATCGGTTCAATACCGAACATCTGCGCCCGGTCAGCCGAAGTAACAACGACTGCGGACGCGCCATCGTTTACACCCGGGGCATTGCCGGCGGTTACAGTCCCGCCTTCTTTGAACGCCGGCTTCAGCTTGGCGAGTGATTCGAGCGACGTGTCTTCGCGCACCGGTTCGTCCGTATCGAAAATGATGGACGCGCCTTTCTTCTGCGCGATCTCGACGGCCACGATTTCGTCTCTGAATTTCCCTGATTTGATTGCGTCGCTCGCTTTACGGTGCGAATTCAAAGCGAATTCGTCCTGCTCTGCTCGCGAAACCTGAAATCGTTCCGCGACCAATTCACCGGTACAGCCCATGTGCTGATCGTCAAACGCGCACCACAAGCCATCCTGGATTACCGAATCCAAAAGCTTGCCGTGCCCCAAGCGGTAGCCTTCGCGCGCTTTCGGAAGTAAATACGGCGCGTTCGACATTGATTCCATCCCGCCCGCCACAACTATCTCCGTGTCACCAAGTTGAACTCCCTGCGCGGCCATCATCACCGCTTTCAGTCCCGACCCGCAGACCTTATTCACCGTCACGGCGGAAACCTTGT
>QHXG01000516.1:0-3878 GCA_003222845.1 Acidobacteriota bacterium
ACGCTTAACGATCTTGTGAGTAATAAGCCGGTCAGTCTGCGCTCGCTCATGCAGGGCAAGAAGCTGGTGATGGTGCTTTACTTCGCGCCGTGGTGTCCGAACTGGCGCAACGAAGCGCCGGTGGCTGCGATTCTCTACGATAAGTACAAGTCGCAGGGCTTCGAGATAGTCGGCGTCAGCGAATATGGGGCGCGAGATGATACCCGCAATTTCTTTGGCCCGACTGGCCCGCCATATTCCGTGGTCGTCGAATCGGAAACGCGCGACGATCGCGAGAAGACTCCGCACTTTGGCTATCGCCAGTTGACGGGCGACACGCGCAAATGGGGTTCGCCATGGAATATTTTCCTCGAGCCTTCGAAGTGCGATCCCAGCGGCGACGTGCTCACGGAAAAAGCCTGGGTCGTTAACGGCGAACTGATCGAAGCTGACGCGGATAAATTCATTCACGATCGTCTAGCCGCGAATGCGGTGATCACTCCATGCAAGCCGTGACGTTAGAATTCACGTTTAATGAAGGTCAGTACCGCGATTCCCTCTCCCTTTGGGAGAGGGTCAGGTGAGGGCTTACGCGCGATGCCAAATATCCCCCTCTTGTTTTTCGTCGGCGTGGATTAGTTAAGAAGAGCGAGGGAAGTTTTCTTTTTCTCTTTCAGCTAAGCCCTCACCCCAGCCCTCTCCCAAAGTTAGAGGGAGACTACGACCTCAAGTTTGTCGGACACTCTTGACGTTCTCTGTCACAGAAGAAGCAGCAGGCGAGCGCCTCGACGCGTTTCTGGCCACGCAAATCGAAGGTTGGAGCCGCTCGCGTTTGCAACGGCTGATCGAAGACGCCGAGGTCCTGGTCAACGGGCGCATCGTCAAAACTTCTTACAAGCTCCGCGCAAATGATGCGATTGAAGTGGAACTTACGCCACTGCCTACGACTCACTTTGTGGCGGAAGATATTCCGATCGAAGTTATCTATGAGGACGAAGACCTCATCGTGGTGAACAAACCCGCAGGCATGGTCGCTCATCCGGCAGCGGGCGTAACCTCAGGCACGCTGGCAAACGCGCTCGCTTTTCATTTTCAGACACTCTCAACCACCGGCGGCGACGCACGGCCGGGCATCGTCCATCGTTTGGACAAAGGCACTTCCGGTCTATTGGTCGTCGCGAAGACCGAGAGTGCGCATGAAAACCTCGCGGATCAATTTCGTGCGCGCGAAGTTTTCAAATCCTATATTGCTCTGGTTCACGGACAAGTCGAAAGAGATACCGGCCGGATCGATCAACCGATTGCCCGCGATCCACGCCATCGTACGCGGATGGCGATCGTTCGGGGTGGCCGACCAGCCCTTTCGATTTACCGCGTCCGTGAGCGCTTCGATCGGTTTACGCTGCTCGATGTCGAACTGAAGACCGGGCGCACTCATCAAATTCGGGTGCATCTCGCCTGGATAAAACATCCCGTAGTGGGCGACGATGTTTATGGCAGCGGTCGCGACAAGACCGTTGCCGACCCAAGACTCCGTTCTGAAATTGCTAAGCTGGGCCGGCAATTTCTGCATGCCGAGCGGCTTGGATTTCGTCATCCCAGGATACTAGAGCAGATGCTTTTCCGAGCACCGCCGCCACCTGAGTTGCAGAATTTTCTCGCTGATCTGCGTTCAACGGTCAAGTCTGGCTGACGCATTCTGCGAACCGCTCGGTTGCGATGCGGATTGAGAGCCTATGTTGGCTGAATTTCCGGCGTTTCTGCGTTTGACACCGGCGCGCGCCTGCCGCAAGATAACCTCCGTTCCCCCGAAAAACTGGTAACTGCGATTTGCTCGATTAGATTGATCGAGAACTTTCTCTGTGTCAGAGATTCGACCGTGAGGAAGGACTCGATTCTTGCCGACACGCGGCTGCCGACATTTGCACTTTGCCAGAGCTCTTAATAGTTTAAGTGATGGAGGAGCAGAGGTATGTCCAAGCTTTTTGTTACCGGGCTTTTCAAGACGCGGGCTGCCGCCGAAGCAGCGGTCGACGCAATCATCAAACGTGGCTACACGCGCGACGACATTAGCGTGTTGATGTCGGACGCCACCAAGAACAAAGAGTTCGCCGTCGAAACCCGATCGCATGCAGCGGAAGGTCTCGGCATTGGCGGCGCCATCGGTGGAACGGTTGGCGCAGTATTGGCCGCAATCGTGGTCGTCGCAACTCCAATCGCAATACCGGGCGGTTTGTTGGTTGCTGGCCCAGTTGCAGCGGCGCTCGCCGGTGCGGGCGCAGGCGGCGCCACAGGCGGATTAATCGGGCTGCTCATCGGCACCGGAATACCGGAACATCGCGCGAAGGTTTACGACGCCGGCCTGCGCGGCGGCGGAATCCTGCTTGGGGTTGAAGCAAAGTCCAAGGAGGACGTCGACAAACTGGCAACCTTACTCGAAGACATCGGCGCCGAATACGTCCGCACCGAATAGATCGGTCTCACATCGTTTTCTGCTTTTCAGTGAGAGCAATTCCCATCTTCGCGAGCGTTATCTTGTTCAGCGTTCCGGTTACTTTCAGACCTTCGGCTTGCTGATACTTCTTAAGCCCGGCGCGCGTGTCAGTATCAAGCTTACCAGTCTGCTCACCAGTGTAGAAGGCACGTTGCTTGAGAATGGCTTGTGCTTGCTTGATTTGGTCCGCAGTGGCGCGAAAGATCGGCTTTCGATTGGTCGTGGATTTATTGCTCTTCGACGAACCATTCGAGTTAGCATTCGCGTTCTGATTTTGGGCAACAGAAATCGAGAGTAACAGGAAAAGCGAGAGTACTAAGAACGGGAGCTTCTTCATGTGATTCTCCTTGTGGTTTTCGGGAGCTGTATCAGCGTCCTAAATTGATAAAGCCTAGCGAGCGATTAAAACCGGACGTCGATAATGAGCAGGTATCATACTATCGCTGTCAAGCCCGAACGAGTGGCCGATTAAACTCTTCCCTGTCCCGCCTAACCCATCTTTTGAGAGCAACTTAAAGCGAGTGTCAAATATGGTTGTCAAATCTTAAACGCATCTGTTATTATCATTTCGCCCGAGTCCGAGGGCCATCGTACAAAGAACCCACCAACCCTCGAATCACTTTCAAAACGTACCAAATGATGAACCGATACGCGCCCGCTGCTCTCCTGTTGTTGCTGCTCACCTGCGCTCCCGCATTGGCCCAGAGCACATCCTATTCTTTCGATAATTTTGACGTGGCGAATGGCGTACGGATCTATTCTGAACCGGCCAAGAGTCGTGCCCCAGTTCCCCGATCGCGACGAAGAGTCGGAAGCACGACTAAGCTAGATCGAAATGTTATCTCAACGGCGCTGGTCTATCCGGCCATGGCCGACGGTGGCAGGAATTCGTCGCTACATGGATACACCACCGGCAGCGCCGAGGTCGACAACTATCTCGTCAACTCAGGAACCAAAAACGGCATCGACCCTCTGTTGCTCTATTCGATCATGCATCAGGAATCAAGTTTCAAGTTGCACGCCGTCTCGCCGAAGGGAGCGCGTGGCCTCATGCAGTTGATGCCAGGGACCGCGGCACGTTATGGAGTCTCGAACATTTTCGATCCTAAACAGAATATCGAAGGCGGCGCGCGCTATGTTCGCTTTCTGCTCGATCTCTTTGATGGAGACATCAATCTTGCTTTGGCCGGATATAACGCCGGCGAAGGGGCGGTCGAAAAGTATGGCTGGCGCATTCCTCCTTACTCGGAAACTCAGGAATATGTCCGGCGCATCTCGCGGCGATACAGTCTGCTGCGCGATCCAAACGCTGCGCTCTACGCGCCGCGAGTCTCTTCGGCGCAGGTAGCCAAGCTTCGCGATAAGCAACCAGCGCCGCTAACGGACTACGAGAGAACAGTTCTTA
>QHXG01000516.1:3900-4463 GCA_003222845.1 Acidobacteriota bacterium
ACAGGAGATTGCAGTTAATGAGCCAGTAGACATAGCGTCCAGCAGTTTTTTTGAAACGAGGCGACCCGCTTGATTCATTCGGTTCGCCTCGTTTTGCATTTCCAGGACGCGGCTTTCTTTAGGTATCATGGGGCGACGTTACGCTGCTTGAATGAGATTGGAGCGACAAGCCCATGCGCTGTGATAAGTGTGGATCGTTTCTCGACTCAGACAGTCGATTCTGTAAGACCTGCGGCGCTCCAGTCCACGATCCGGAAGAGACCAGAATCGCGCGACCACCATCTTCTGTGCCGACCCGTTCTGACGAGGGCGTCGATGTTGAGAGCGTAATCTTTAGAGTACGTCCGACAATGCTCTTTATAAAGATCGGATATGGAGCCGCGACATTGGGTGCTATTCTCCTAACGATTCTCCTGGCAATGATCAAGATTGTGGACATTCCCTGGTATGTTTCGCTTCCCATCGCGATGGGTCTGCTGCTGATTCCTGCTTACTATCATCTAAAGCGCAACATGATTCGCTATACCGTCACCGACGCAAAAATTGAGATCGATTATGGCCTG
>QHXG01000517.1:0-1290 GCA_003222845.1 Acidobacteriota bacterium
TCGAGATAATCCTGTACCGCCTGCTTCCCGGAAGCCTCGTACAGGCGCGCGCACTTCTCCGCCTCCATGGGCATGACGCTATGCAACACGTTCTGCCAACGCGTTTCGTAGTAATTTGCCATGATGCTGGAAGCCTCGAGCGAAGTGCCTACCAGCACGACCACGACGCAGAACCCCAGGAAGATTTTGAAAAAAAGGCTTTGCATTTGGGCTAACTTCTCTGGTTTGACCCGTAGGCTCGCCCGCAAAACTCCCTCTCCCTCTGGGAGAGGGTTGGGGTGAGGGTCTTAGACGTTGTTGCCGTACTCACGCCCTCACCCTGACCCTCTCCCAGAGGGAGAGGGAAGTGCGTAAAGATATCCAATGCCGCGCACGCCTTTGATTCGTTCGGTGCCGTCCGCGAGTAATCCGATTTTCTTGCGCAGATTGCACACGTGAGTATCGATACTGCGATCGAAAGGCGAGAATTCACGGCCCAGCACGTCGCGCGTCAGCTTCTCACGACCAACAACCTGACCAGCCGCATGCAGCAAAGCTTCAAGCAGATCAAATTCAACGCTGGTGAGATTAACGACTTCACCTTGACGGCGGACGACTCGTGCGCCCTGATCCATTTCAACGTCGCCGACCACAATTGGCGTCACCGAAGCGGGGCTCCCATCGGCCCGATCGGGTCTGACGCGCCGCAGAATCGCGCGGATGCGAGCGACCAACTCCTGCGGATTGAAAGGCTTGGGCAGGTAATCGTCCGCGCCCATTTCCAAGCCCAGCACGCGATCCAGCGCATCGCCCTTGGCGGTCAGCATCAAAACGGGAATGCGCGACTCTGCGCGAATCCGGCGCAATACATCAAAGCCGTTCACACCGGGCATCATCACGTCCAGTACAACCAAGGCATAATTACCGGACAGCGCGCGTTCGGCCCCTGAGGCGCCGCCGTTTACCGACTCGATCTGAAATCCCTCTTGAGCCAGATAGCGTGTGACCAGTTTGCACAGCTCAACATCGTCGTCGATTACCAGCAACTGTTCCGTGGTTGGTTTGATTTGTGTCTGCATCAGACAATCACTCGATAAATTCTAATCGGAGCCATTCTATACGTCCGAGGATTCCTCGCCGTCAAGAAATGTTAAGGCTTCCCTCTCCCTTTGGGAGAGGGTCAGGGTGAGGGCTTAGCGGCACGCTCAAACCATTTTTCCTTCCTCTCTCGGTCTGAGAAAGAAGAGTTGATTCTTCTTCATTGTTTTTCGCTATGCCCTCACCCCAACCCTCCCAGAGGGAGAGGGAGTT
>QHXG01000517.1:1304-5061 GCA_003222845.1 Acidobacteriota bacterium
TAACATTTCTTAACACGCACTTGGCATTTCTTGACTGCATGAATCAAAGGACGGGCGTATATCTCGATCATATGAGAAGGACCGCGCTGGTTTTTTCGATGATTACGGCCGCAGCATTTCATTCGGTCCTTGGGAACGGAGTGCGCGGATTTCAGCAAAAAGTTGAAAGTGTGGTGGGCGCCGTCGCGGAGATCGATAAGAGCAGCAAGCGTGCAACGATCAGGAGTGACTCAGGTGAAATGATCACCGTGAAGACTGACGACAATTCAGTTTGTCTTCGCATCCCTGCCGGTGAAAAGACATTGAGCAAAGCAGTGCCGACTCAATTTGCGGACATCACCATTGGCGATCGAATTCTCGTGCATGGAACCAAAACAGATCAGGGCTTCGTGGCGCAGAGACTCGTGGTGATGCCTGCGGCTGAAGTTGCGAGAAAACGCGAACACGATCTTGACGAATGGAAACGACGCGGGGTGGGCGGAATCGTTCGTGATGTCAACACCCAGACAGGCGAGATTACTTTGGAGCTTCGCGGCGCCGGCGCCGGTGGGCGGCTTGGCATTGAGACAACGAAGGCTAACTTTCGCCGCTATCTCGCTGGCTCGCTGCGCTTCGAAGACGCCACAGCCAGCACCTTTGCCGAAATCAAGATTGGAGATCAATTACGGGCGTTGGGTGACAAAAGCGCCGACGCTCGCAACTTCGCTGCTGAACAGATCGTTTCTGGTGCCTTCAAGACAATCGGCGCGATGGTGGTCGAAGTCGACCAACAGAAAAACGAGATCCGCGCGGCTACTCTCGATCAGAAGAAATCAATCGTAATCCTGCTCAACAAGGATTCAGTCTTGCATCGGATATCGCAGCAAGTGGCCGCGGCGATCGCGCAAAGAGCAAAGGCCGAAGCCGGCAAAACGGCGACTGCAACATCCGGAGCGCCTCAGTCTGCGCCGGGACAAAAATCCGGAGGCCAACCAGTAATCGACGTGCAGCAAATGATCGACACGCTGCCTGCCATTTCCTTGTCAGATATCAAGCCGGGCGATGTGCTGGCAGTAACTGGGGCCGTCGAGAAGGATGAATCCCGACTGGTCGGGATCAAGTTAGCAGCGGGAGTTGATTTGGTCCTGAAAGCGCTAGCACCGGCGCCGGGCAAACCGCAGGTCGTGCGACTCAGTACCGGTCTGCCGAATGTTTTTGACTTTAGCGTGATTCCAATTAATTAGACGGAGATGCGACTCGTTTACAGAGCTGGATTGTTCGCGTCATCCCTTAGGGATGAGATGTTTATAGACACAACGGTTGGCTGATGTTTTGGGAACCCATTTATGGGCGAAAGATGATTTCGCTCCGTAGCTGCGATTCTTAATGGGATCTGTGTTCTATAAACATTCACCGCTACGCGGTTTGGCAAAACCCATCGACATGGTGGTAAGGAATCAATTATGAAACCTCAAGTTGCACGATTAACTCTGCTGACAACGGCGACCCTTGTTTTTCTCTGTTCGGTAAATGCTTTTGCTCAGCGTGGCGCGTCTCTCCGTGGGCAGGTGACTGATCAATTCGGCGCAGTCATCGTCGGCGTCGCTGTCACGCTCACCGATACGAATGGCAAACAGCAGACGACGCAAACCGATGGCAGCGGCGCATATCGCTTCGATAATCTCGCGCCGGGTGTTTACAGCTTAAAAGCGGCGCAAAAAGGCTTTGCAACTCAAGCGCTGAGCGGTGTGAATCTATCAGCGGGTGTCAACACCAAAGATTTTCAATTGGCGGTCACGATCGAAGAACAGAGAGTCACAGTCGACGACATGCGATCTCTGAGTGCCGATCCCAACAGCAACAAAAGTGCGCGCACGATTAGTGGGAAAGATCTTAACATGCTCTCCGACGATCCGAACGAACTCGCCGCCGAGTTGAGCGCTCTGGCTGGCCCGGCCGCCGGACCCAGCGGCACGCAAGTGTTCGTCGATGGCTTCACGGCCGGTCCCGTATTGCCCGACAAACAAACCATTCGCGAGATTGTGATCAATCAGAATCCATTTTCCGCCGAATTCGAACGGATCGGATTCGGCAATATCCAGATTTTTACCAAGCCCGGCACGGGCAAGTTCCACGGCGGCGCCGCATTTACTTTCAGCGATGCAGTCTTCAATTCGCGCAATCCGTACGCGCTGAACCGGCCGCCCTATCAGCGGCGCGGAATTGAAAGCAACCTGAGCGGTCCCTTGTCGAAGCGCGCATCGTTCTTTTTCAACTTCAATCGTCGCGACATCGATGATACCGCGGTCATCAACGCGACGACGCTGGATGCTTCGCTCAATCCGCTGACAGTGAGCGAGGCGGTCGTGACGCCCAAGAAATTCATGAACCTCGGTCCGCGTTTTGACTTTGCTCTGAACAAGAACAACACGCTCAGTGTGCGATACTTCCTGAACACGCAGGATCTTTCGAAACAGGGTATTGGCGGGTTCGCGCTCGCCTCGCATGCGTTTGATTATTCCGATCGATTGCACATTTTGCAGGTGGTTGACATGGCAATCGTGAATCCCCGCATAGTCAATGAATTCGGTTTCCAGTATATCTGGTACTTCATTAAGCAGAAGTCCGCGGATCCGAGTTCCGGCGTGACCGTGCTCGATGCTTTTACCGGCGGCGGAGCGCAGATCGGCAACTACTCTTTCAAACGTCATGAAGATGAGTTTCGGGATTACGTCACGGTGACCACTCGCGCCCACACAATTAAATTCGGCGCGCGTTATCGCTGGGCCCATATCAGCGACATCGCGCCGACAAATTTTGGCGGCACGTTCATCTTTACCAGTCTCGATCGTTATCGACGCACTCTGCTGCACACGTCCACGCCCGATCAGTTGATCATCGCCGGCGGAAATCCGTTTGCCGAAGTACGCCAGTGGGACATGGGGCCTTTCGTTCAAGACGATTGGAAGCTGCGGCCGGATTTCACACTCAGCGCCGGCTTGCGATATCAGTATCAGACTAATTTGAAGAGCAGATTGATGTTTGCTCCACGGCTGTCGTTCGCCTGGACGCCCTGGCTTAATCCGAAGGGACAGCCGAAAACTGTAATCCGCGGCGGCGCCGGAATTTTTTACGACCTGGTTCGCACTTCCGTAACTTTGCAGGCCAACCGCTTTGACGGCCAGACCGAACAGCAATTCATCGTTACCGATCCCGCTCTGCTGGCGCTGTTCCCTGCGCTTCCGTCGAGCGCTGCCCTGAAGGCTTTATCACAGCCGCAAACCCTCTGGCGGAAGGTTTCCGATCTTACTGAGCCTTATTACCTTCAATCGTCGATCAGCATCGAGCGCGGTTTGCCTCACAACACCACGCTCAGCGTAAGCTACGTCGACACGCGTGGTTTGCATCAACTGCGTTCGCGGAATCTGAACGCGCCCGCGCCGTCGACAGGCATCCGGCCATTCGGCAATGCCTTCAATATCTATGACTTTGAAACCACCGGGAACTATCGACAGCACCTGCTGTTCTTCAATGCGCAGTTGCGCCCAACACCGAAGCTAAACCTGACGGCCAACTACACGTTCGGCAAAGCCAGCGGCGACAGCGATGGGCCGGGCGCCTTTCCTTCGAATTCCTACAATCTACAAAACGAATTTGGGCGCATGTCTTTTGACGTGCGGCATCGGGTTACGCTCAACGGCTCGATCGATACGCGCTGGGGAATCGGTTTCTTTCCGCTCATCATTGCTTCGTCAGGTGCGCCTTTTAATATCATCAC
>QHXG01000518.1 GCA_003222845.1 Acidobacteriota bacterium
CAGCGCTCAGCTCGCCGATGGTTACTAACTCTTCGGGCACGTTCCATTGATGATCGTAAACCTGGCCCAATCCCGGCGCAGATTTTCCTGTAGCCAATCCAATCTTCGAAAACTTCTCGGCTTCGGTCATCGGCATGTGCGTGCCTTGCGCGACCAGGGCATCGAACTGCGCAACGTTGCGCGTGGCCAAAATTTCGGCGGCGAAAGGAAAGAGAAGATCGGTATTGTCGTCGCGAGTTTTGTCGGGAATGATTGCCAGCACACGCGCACCCGGCGCGATGCTCATCAGCGCGTGCTCGAGAATGCCGCGCAACTCGTGGGGCGAGAGATCGAATTCGGGCGAACCTTTTCCTACGAATGAAGGTGCTGCTTGGCTACTCATAGTGAATCTCGCGAATGAGTTTCCATTGAACCACTTTACGATCTGAAATTGCTAGTGTCGTGTCTCGTCTTTAAAGAAACTAGTCAGCCTGCGGAGGAGCCTCTCGGCAAAAGCATTTCTCTGTGCAAACTCTGTGGTTCTCGGTGTCTCTGTGGTGGAATTGCTAAAGAAAACGCTCACCACAGAGGCACAGAGATCGCACAGAGAACCACAGAGACGAATTCTCCGACAGACTCCTCCGCAGGCTCACAAGAACAAGCACAGCCAATGCTCGCGCTCTTTCGTTTATAGAGGTCATACCAACTCGCCTCACCCATCGCAACGGGCTTCGTCTAGCAGTCCACGTTTTTTCATTGTGTTCGCGTAGATTCCAAGATAGAAATGTAAACTTGACGATTGTCAGGCTGGGGTGATAAAAAGTTCAGCATTCCCTCGAGTGGTCAGACCAACTCGTCAGATCGTCGCAGTTAGAAAGGACTTACAGAATGCTCCAGAATAACTTTCTTCGTGGTGCGAGCGCCGCGCTTCTGTTTTATGCGGGCGACGTCACGAAGTTGAAGAGCCGTCTCGGACAAGGCGATGGCCAGGGCGGGAAATACGGCATCGATCGTCCGGCCTTTGATGTCGCCGGCTTCATCGCGCTCAGTAGTTTCAGTTTGCGTAGCGTGCCGACGACGCTTTCGAACTTGCGCAATCAGCCCTATTCGAAGGTTCGTTAAAAAGACCTGTTTCTTAACCGCAAGGACGCTGAGGTTTTCGCAGAGGACGCCGAGGAAATCCTCTGCGGCCCTTTGCGAAACCCTCTGCGCCCTCTGCGGTTAAAATAGCCACTAACAAGGAAGTCTAAGCATGACCAATCGACGCGACTTCATACAAAGCATAATGGCCGGCGGCGCTGGAATCGCACTGTCGAGTCTATCGAGCAATGCGATCGTCCGCGCTATTGATCCGGCAAGCTCGGCTTTGATTCCAGACGATGATCCCTGGTCGCAAGCTTCGCAGATTCTCGCGCGCATCAAGGCACCAATCTTCCCCGCGCGCGATTTTCCGATTACCAAGTTCGGCGCTGTGGGTAACGGCAAAGCCGATTGCACCGCAGCATTCGCCAAAGCCATCGACGCGTGCAACAAAGCCGGCGGTGGACGCGTCGTGATCCCGGCGGGAGAATTTCTCACCGGCGCAATTCATCTGAAGAGCAATGTCAATCTTCACCTCGCCAAAAACGCCACGACCAAATTCAGTCAGGACCCAAAGAAGTATCTGCCTGTGGTCTTCACTCGCTGGGAAGGCATGGAGTTGATGAGCTACTCCGC
The DNA here is from genome assembly GCA_003222845.1 of Acidobacteriota bacterium. GTDB lineage: Bacteria > Acidobacteriota > Blastocatellia > Pyrinomonadales > Pyrinomonadaceae > UBA11740. The sequence continues at coordinate 1,696 of QHXG01000518.1, forward strand.
TTTCATCTATGCCTTTGAGCAACGCAACATCGCGATCACCGGTGAAGGAATAATCGACGGCCAGGCTGATTGCGAACATTGGTGGCCCTGGTCTGGGCGCACAGGCTGCGGATGGAAGCAGGGCGACCCCAGCGCCCGCAAGGCGCGAACTCTGCTTCAGGAAATGGTTGCCAAAGGCACGCCCGTCAGCGAACGAGTCTTCGGCGAAGGAAGTTATCTGCGACCAAACCTGCTTCAGCCATATCGTTGCCAGAACGTTTTGATTGAGGGCGTGACGCTGAAGGATTCGCCAATGTGGCAGATTCATCCCGTGCTCTGCACCAACGTGACCGTGCGCGACATGAACATTGAGCGCGAGGCGAACGCCAGCAATCAAACCGGGCCGAATACCGATGGTTGCGATCCTGAATCATGCCGCGATGTTCTGATCGAGAACTGCGTGTTCGCTACCGGTGATGACTGCATAGCGATCAAAGCCGGCCGCAACAACGACGGGCGACGCGTGGCCGTGCCATCAGAAAACTTCATCATTCGCGGCTGTCAAATGAAAGACGGTCACGGCGGCATCACGATTGGCAGCGAGATCTCCGCCGGGGTCCGCAACGTCTTCGCGGAAAAATGTCACATGGACAGCCCCAATCTCAACATCGCCCTCCGCTTCAAGAACAATGCGCTCCGCGGCGGGCGGCTCGAGAATTTCTATTTCCGGAACATCGAGGTGGGCCAGGTGCGTGACGCGGTGCTGACCGTCGATTTCAATTACGAGGAAGGCGAGAGAGGTCCTTTCACGCCTGTCGTCCGCAATGTCGTCGTCAACAATCTGCGCAGTGGCAAGAGCGCCCGCGCTCTCGATTTGCAGGGTTTCAAAAATGCGCCGATTTATAACGTGCGACTTGAGAACTGCACGTTCGACAACGTGGCGAAGGAGAATGTTGTTAAGAACGTTCAAGGTCTGGAGCTAAAGAACGTGCGCATTAATGGGAAGGTAGTTTCAGAGGCCGCAGGATGACGAGCCCGAAGCGAGATCTAACCGCAGAGGGACGCAGAGGTTTTAGCAGAGAAGATTTCCTCCGCTACCTCTGCGAGGAACTCTGCGCCCTCTGCGGTTAACTCCTGAACGATCATGGAAAGAATCATCCGTCGAGTAGTAGGGAATAACATTTGGTTGAGCGATGGGCAGGCTGATCCGAACGCTCGACTGCCGGCGCACGAACTTAATTACGAGGTAATGGAATCCGAGCAAGCGGTCGGACGCGCGATGCTTGCCGAAATCGAAACGGCTGCGCAATCAAAACAAGGCGATCTCAACATCATTCTGCTGGGAGGCCGCGGCGCCCAGGCAATGCACCGCTTAATCGGCGAGCAGACGAAGACAAACGAACTCGACTATCTCCTGAGTCGTCTTCACGTTTTCACGCAGGATGCGCTGGCGCCGATGCGCATGGAAAACAGCTTCAGCTTCGTGCGCGACTTCGAACGTTTGCTGGGCCCGGACTTTTTCCGCAAAGTGAAAAGCTTCAACGCAATGCACACCGACACAGAAGACCTGGAAGGGGAGTTGGTTCGTTTTCTGGAACAGCTTGAATCGCGCGGAGAGATCGACATCTTTTTTCTCGGTCTCGGCCCCGAACGTAACGCCGCCTCACATCTCGCCTACATCAAACCCAACTCAGGCGCCGCCGCGACAGACCTCACCGGCGTAATACCAATCTCATCCGACATCCTCAACCATCACATCGCCAAGTTCAAAGCCGGCGCTGGGTACGCACGCTTCCAGCGTGCCGACGACTCCCGCGGAACCAATTTCAGCGAAGCCGACGAGTCCGAATGCCGCCGCGCCACCCACATCCTAACCCTCGGCCCCGCCGCAATCCTGCGCGCCAAACGCATCGTCCAATCAATCGTCGACGCCGACACCGCCCCCGCCAAACAAGCCAGCTTTCGAAAATTGA
>QHXG01000519.1 GCA_003222845.1 Acidobacteriota bacterium
GAGTCCGGCGCGCGTGATCGCAATCTATTCGCGGGCAAAGATGTCTGTGTCATCGGTGGCGGCGATGCAGCGGTAGAAAACGCTTTGTTACTGGCCGAAGTCTGTCCCACCGTGACCCTAGTTCATCGCAGCAAAGAGTTGCGCGCGCGGCGCGAGTTCGCCGAGCGTCTGCACACAAATCACTGCATCACTGTTTTTCGTGAATCTGTGGTGCGACGAATTTGGGGCGGCGAGACCGTTGAGGCCGTCGAGATTGAACGCGCCGGCGCCCTCAAACCTTTTCAGATGGCGGTCCAAGGCGTGCTCGTGCGGATCGGATTCCAACCAAACACAGAGCTATTTCAGAGTCAGTTAGAAACGGATGCCCGCGGTTACGTGATTGTCGGCTCGCAGCAGGAAACGAGTGTGGGAAACGTGTTTGCAATTGGTGATGTTTCGAGTCCACTAACCCCGACGATCAGCAGCGCGGTGGGCGCGGGGGCAGCAACAGCGAAAGTAATTGCGTCGAGATTGGGTCGATAAATCATCCGCAGATTACGCCGATTTCACAGATTGACGGATGGTTCATCAGAATCTTTCTCTAAGGACGCTGTTCGTATTCCTAATCGGCGTAATCTGCGGACTATCATTTCCCATTCAGCCAAGCCGCGCGCAACGCCTTCGCCCCCAGCGTCGCATCCAGCGTCGCATCCTTCATTTCCTCAATCCGATAATCGAAAACCTTTGCCGAGGTTAGCGTGAGGGCCGTCTGCATCGAACGACCGCCGCGTTGCAGGGTTACCTGAATACGATCGCCCGGTTTGTAACGAGCGATCGTCTTGAGAAAGTTGGCCGGTGTAAGTTTGATTCCGCCAAACAGCGTGACGATATCGCCCACTTCCATACCTGCTTCCGCGGCCGGCGAGTCGGGACGTACGCTGGCAATCTTGAAGTTAACCTGATCGTTTTCATCGGCGCTGACACCTACCGCAACCGGCGCCCGCGGATCGCGTACCAGACGCAATCCTACTTGCGCGAACGCTGTCTCGTATGGCGGCGACTCCACGCCGCGCACGTACAGTTTGAAAAAGTCGCTCATGTCTGTACCGGCAACTTCTGACGTGACGCGCTCGAAGTCTTCGTTCTTGTAACCGCGTCCGCGCAAATAGTAAGTGGAGTTCGGACTCTTCAAATAGAATTCTTCATACATGCGCCGCATCACGTCATCGAGCGAAGCTTTACCGTTTGTCTTTCCACGAATCAGCAAATCGATAACGATTCCGAGCACTTCACCTTTCGGATAATAGCTGATAGAGGTGTTCTCGAGGTTCGTGTGCTGCGCGTGCACCGCATCATCGATGAACGGTGCGGACAGCGAAGACTCTTCCGCGCTCATCAATCTGCTACCGGGCGCATTTTCGACTTCGGTGATTTGTCCGGCGAGTGTGCTCAGCAACTTGGCGTCGTCCCACAAACCAGCGCGCCGCTGCATCAGGTGACCGTAATAGTTGGTGATGCCTTCGGCGATCCACAAGCCGCGCGTGTTCGCCGGCCGCGTAAAATCCCATGGCCCGAGTTCAATCGGCCGCAGACGCTTGACGTTCCAGACGTGAAAGAATTCATGCGCGATGCCGTCCAACGTCTCCTCTAACATGCCCGTCTCGCCTAACGCGCCCGGCATAATGACCTGCGTCGAGGTGAGGTGTTCCATGCCGTCGCTTGAGTGGCCGTCGTTGGCAAAGTGAACGAGAAAAGTGTAGGAGTCGAATTCCGGCGGTCCCCACATCGCCGTTTCGGCCCTTACGATCTTTTCAATCCCCCGAACGAGGTCAGGTCGCTTGCTCCCTTCGTTGCCCAGCGAATGCACGACGACGTGGTATGTTTTGCCATCGACCTTGAAATCGTCTTCCGTCCAGTCGGGAGCGATTTCAGTCGGGGTGTCAATCATGATATCCCAATTAGGAAATTGAAATTCCGTTTTGTCCTTGCTTTCTGTCCGGGCGTTTACGATGTGCCAACTCTTCGGGGCATTGATCGAGAGGCTGACCGGATCCTGTTTGTGATTGACGACGTACATGAAGACGCAGCCGCCGTTGAAGTTGGCGTGGCGCGCGTCGAGCTGAGAAAAAGTGCCGGAGAGATCGTTGGCGAAGACTTTGTAAGTGATCGTCAAGCTCGATGAGTTCATGAAAGGGACGCGCCAGGTTTGGTCGTCCACCCGCGTTACGGGCCGCATCGCCATGTCGCACCGTGAGTTTGGAGGACATATCCCGGCCGCCGCCTGCACCTCCTGCACGTTTTTGGCGAAATCGAATACCGCATAACGCCCAGGTGACCACTTGGGCATCTGAAAGTCCAGCGAGTTTGTTTTTGTGTCCGCGGGCAATCCGACTTCAATCGTGACTTCAAACAAATGCGAACTCGGATGCGACATCCCGAGGCGGTAATCGATCTTGAGTGGCTGCTCTTGAGCTAAAGCTACGCCGAAGGGAACGAACAGCAGAACGAAGGAAGCGGCGATGCGGATGCGCAAAGACTTTGATGTAAGCATTCGATTTCAACCCTCACGACGAAAAAAACAATTGAGAGAAAAGGGTCGGGCGATTATCTTTGTTTCTATGAAAGCGTGTCAAAGCACCTCAGCGTAAGTCGCGAAATCCTCCGGCCCTCTCTGGTTGAGTCTCCCATCTGCTAACATCAGATTTCAATTATGAGCGCAACGGAGAGACTCTATTACAACGATTCGCGGCTCCTCGAATTCGATGCTCGCGTCATCGGCGTAAGCCAACGCGACGACGGAGCCGTAGCGATCACGCTCGATCGCACAGCGTTTTATCCCACGGGCGGCGGCCAGCCAAGCGACACGGGAACGCTGGGCGAGGCGCGCGTGATCGATTGCATCGACGTTGAAGACGAAGGCGTTTTGCATGTGATCCAAGGCCCTGTGCCGGATGTCGATGACACCGTTCACGGCAAGGTCGATTGGTTGCGCCGGCTCGATCACATGCAACAACACACGGGACAGCATATTCTCTCCGCGGCCTTCGTTAGATTATTTGCGGCCCCAACCCATAGCTTTCGCGTGCTCGAAGACGAATGCGAAATCGACTTGGCGCTCGATGATCCGACGGACGAACGCATTGACCAGGCAGTCGATTTAGCTAACCAGAT
>QHXG01000520.1 GCA_003222845.1 Acidobacteriota bacterium
CGTGAAAATCAATTCAACACCAACGTCGACTATCGCCTCACCGAGAGGAACTGGCTGGCCGCGAAAGTTTTCTTTTCGAACGCGCCGCAGTTCTTGGCGCTTCTTGAGGCTAATGTCCCTGGCTTCGGAGGGGACGAGAAGCAGAACAATCGGCTGATCTCTCTTCAGAACATTTACAGCCTCAGCCCGAGAACCATCAACGAAGCGCGCATCGGCTACAGTTTCATTCGCGGTGACATGTTCGGGCGAACTCCGGTGAAGGATTCGGACTTCGGCATCAAGCGAGCTAACGCCAAGAGCTATCCGGGACTGGGGCAGATTGTTATCGGATCGGGTAACGCCGTGGCGATCGGCAATACCGGTGGCGACGAGATACAGTCAGTTAATTCTTCAACCACATTGGTTGATATTCTCTCGACGACCCGCGGCCGCCACAGCCTTCGCACCGTCGCCGAGGCCATCGATTACCACGTGAATGTTACGAGAAATACCGTCCGGCGCGGTTCGATAACTTTCCAGAGCTTCAACAATTTTCTAACTGGCTCGGCCACCGGCTCGACTTATGAGAGGGCATCCACAATCGCATCCTGCACGCGACTGACTACAGTTTCTTTCTTCAGGACGATTGGAAGTTTTCGCAGAAGCTGACGCTCAATCTCGGTTTGCGTTACGAGTTGGATTTGCCGCCCTATGAGACGCGCGGCGCACTCGCAACGTTTGACCCGGCGCTTTACCGGCCGAGAATGGAAGTGGACAGCAAAGGCAACCCGGTCGGTCCGCCTGTCGGTGGATTCGTGCTGGCGGGAAATGTGATTCCGCAGTACAACTTGGCGGAAGTGCAAAAAGTCGGCAAACGCGTCGTCACGAGTATCGATCCAAAAAACTTCGCTCCCCGCGTCGGCTTTGCTTATTCACCGTTTGATTCTGAACGACTCGTGTTGCGTGGCGGCTATGGCATCTTCTATTCACGGCCGTCCGCAAATTACATCCGCGTGGCAATCGACTCGCCGCCGTTGTATGCCATTAGCCGCAGCTCGACAGTTCGTCTGGAGGATCCTTTTTTTCCTTTGCCGCTGCCAGATCAATTTCCCACTTTCGTGAAGGGCGTTGCTCTTGCTCAGGTTGTGTTTGACCGCGGCATCCGCACCGCTTACTTCAACCAGTACAATGCCAGCGTTCAATACTCCTTGGGCAAAGAGCTGCTGGTCGAAGCCGCCTACGTTGGCTCACACGGGGTCGATCTGATTCGCAACGTTCGCATCAATCAGGCATCGCTGGCTAGCCCACAGCATCCGATCATCAATCAAGTCACTGGAGAGACGATCACGACTAACACACCCGCCAACGTCGCACTGCGAGCGCCTTTCCAGGGAGTTGAAGTAGGCAACTTTCAGCAGGTTCAGTCCACGGCGCAATCGACCTACAACTCATTACAGATGAGTTTGACCAAGCGCCTTTCCAGAGGTCTGCAATTCCTGGCTGCTTATACTTTTGCGAAGTCGCTCGATAATGCCGCGGGCGGGAGCGCCAGCACGGGTGATACTGTGGATGGCTTTCCCGGACGCGCCAACCAGTTTGATAATCGCGCCAACCGTGGCGTGTCCGACTTTGACCGGACGCATCGCTTTGTCTTGAGTTATCTTTGGGACTTGCCTCGTCCTTCGTTCGCAGAGAGTTCAACCTTTCGCCGGTTACTATTCTCGAATTGGCAAGTGGCGGGTATTATCACCGCGATGTCCGGTCTGCCGATTGACATCGTGGACACAAATGCCGGCTCGTTTTATTTTGGGCCAAACAACCCTGCATCGCGGCCAAGCTGGGTACCGGGCGCGACGCGCAGCACCGCGATGAGTAATGTTCCGCCCGGATACTTCTTCAACCCATTGGCCTTCGTACGGCCCATCGTGTTGGCCGGTCAAGTGATTCCCAGCTCAAACGGAACTGCAACGGCGGGAGCGAATGGAACCGACTTCGGCAATGTCGGCCGCAACGTCTTGCGCGGACCACGCCAGACCAACGTCGACTTCTCAATCATCAGCCGCTTCCCGATCAGCGAATCAAAGAACATCGAATTCCGCGCCGAATTTTTCAATCTCTTCAATCATGTAAACTTTGCCAATCCAATTAGCAACTTCAACGCCGTTCCTTCGACATCGATCAATTCAACTGGCCAAATAATGGGGGACCCAGGCGATTTCGGTCGCATCATCTCAACCAGCAACAATCCACGGCTGATCCAGTTTGCGCTGAAGCTCAACTTTTGAATTGCCCTCACCTCATTAAATAGCGCTGCTGATAGCGAACATTCATTCGCCCGTGATTGCGCGCAACATTCACTTGCACAAATCGCCAACCAGGCGCCTTCTCCGGCGGGTAGTAACTGAGGCTGTATTGGTTGCTGAGGTCGGCGCTGATTAGCTCCAAAACGTCACGAATCCGATCAGGCGCGGGAAAGAGAACGAAACCTCCGGTACTGGCTGCCAATTCGCTCAGAAGCTTCTTCCCATTGGGCTGATACGGAGACAGGCGCTGATCGATGAGAATCCCGACCGGATATATCGTCGCCCGGTGAGCCAGCGTCTCCTGCTGTACTAACGCGAGGCCCCCATGGCTACAATTGTCTTCGCCATCAGAAAGCAAGACGAGCGCCCGGTGCCGTTGCGGAACTCTCTCCAGAGCGTCCAGGCCCAGCAGCAATCCGTCATAGAGCGCTGTTTCGCCGTATGGTTTCAGAGTGTTGAAGCCTTGCCACAACTGCTCGGCACTCACCGAGGAAGCAATTAGTCGGGGTTTCTCGTTGAAAGCGATAAGGGTGTAATCGCTGGCTTCATGTCCTTTGGCCAAAAACCTTTTCAGTCCCGTTCTTAGGTTATTCCACTTAGCTCTCATCGAGGAGGAAATATCGACCACGAAAACAATGCTCACCGGTCCTTGGCTGTCGAAGAATTCGGGTCTCACGCGCTGGCCTTGATCGGTAACCAGAAAATCTTCGGCTTTAAGGCCGGGAAGGTGACGATTCTTGGCGTCAGTCACCGAGACATTGACGGTTACCAGATTAGTATCGATCTTGATTACTTCATCATCCTGCGCTTGGGCTGAACTCCAGAAGACAAGGATGAGAATCGTCATCATCAAGTATCGGTTGTTTATGGACATCTTTCCCTGCTTCCTCACGCGATGATGAACGCCGAAGAATCAGGTGTCATTACATCGCCGCGTCCCGCGCCAATTTCCTGGGGCAACGTCTTGGCAATCCCGGCATTGGCAATGTTTGGATTTTGATTTCGATCAATCGACTGGGACAGAACCGGCAGCGTCGCCGCTGTCACCGCCAAAGCCAGAGCCAGAACTACAAGTGTGGTTCTTTGTCGGGGCCTCATTGAGGTCCTCTGGTCATTCTGATCGTTCATATCAGCCTCCTCCATGGTTTTGTTGTGTCCAAAAAATATTTGCAGCGCTCTCCTGTTAACGCGAGAATTTCGTCCTAAACCTCTAATGACCCAAAAACTTTTCTTCTCTCATGGTCCGAACCGCTGCCGGTACTCACTGGAGCTAATGAAAGCCTTGACCATTTCGGCGCTGGCGAAGTCACCATTGAAGGCGTTGAGCTTGTTCAGCCAGAAGTTGTAACCCGAAAAATCTGTTTCCGGGCCGGCGTTCGGGTCGCGTCGCAGGTAACCGAAGTACTGCATCAGTACAAACGCGCGGTTGAACTCGGCGTCGAAGAGGTTTTGATTCTCAGCTACCGCGCGCAGCACTTGCGCGCGTGTCTTCATGCCGGTCGTTAGATCACTTACCAGATGATCGCGCTCCATTTGCGACAAAGGATTGCCGGC
>QHXG01000551.1:0-3093 GCA_003222845.1 Acidobacteriota bacterium
CAGCTGATGCGGCGCATCCTTGTGGATTTCGCTCGCAACCGGCGTTACTTGAAGAGAGGTGGTGGCGCGCTTCAGGTTTCGCTGGCTGAAGCAGAGGGCATATCTTTGGAGCGGGGTACCGATCTTCTCGCGCTCGATGACGCGCTTAACTCTCTGGCAGCCATGGACCAGCGAAAGAGCCAGGTAGTGGAGATGCGGTTTTTTGGTGGCCTGAGCGTAGAAGAGACGGCGGAGGTTTTGAAGGTTTCAGTCGAGACGGTAATGAGGGACTGGAAGCTGGCGAAGGTGTGGTTGCTGAGGGAACTGGAGAAGCCGAGGCGATGAAAGCTGAGCGGTGGCCGACGGTTGAACGTCTTTACCACGGCGCTTTGGAGCGCGGCGCAGAGGAGCGTGCTGCTTTTCTGAGTGAGGCTTGCGGNNAATTGCGCCGCGAAGTGGAATCACTGCTTGCGTACGAGGTACAGGCGAAAGACTTCATCGAGAATCCGGCTCTGGAGGTGGCCGGAGAGTTAATGGCGGACAGGCAGCACAGCCTGGTTACGGGACAGGCGCTCAATCACTACACGATCCTTGAGCTGCTCGGCGCCGGCGGGATGGGCGAGGTATATCTTGCCGAAGACACTCGCCTGAAACGGAGAGTGGCGCTCAAGCTGCTGCCTGCGGAACTGACGGCGAACACAGACCGGTTGCGCCGCTTTGAGCAGGAAGCCCAAGCAGCCTCGGCGCTCAATCATCCGAACATTGTCACTATTCACGAGATTGGAGAGACAGAATCCGCTCACTTCATTACCACCGAATACATTGAGGGAGACACGCTGCGCCTCCATCTATCGAGGGCGCTGAAGCTGAATGAAGTGCTGGACATTTGCATTCAAGTTGCGGGTGCGCTCTCCGCGGCGCACCAGGCGGGCATCATTCATCGCGACATCAAGCCCGAGAACATCATGATTCGGCGCGATGGCATCGTGAAAGTACTGGACTTCGGTCTGGCCAAACTTCTGGCGCAGCCATCAAGTGAGATTGATACTCGAGCGACGACGAGATTCAAGACAGACGCGGGCGTGGTGATGGGGACAGCCAGTTACATGTCACCTGAGCAGGCGCGGGGCCTTGCCGTCGATGCGCGCACTGATATCTGGAGTCTGGGTGCGGTGCTTTACGAAATGGTGGCCGGATGTTCGCCGTTTGCCGGATCGACATCGAGCGAAGTACTTGCTTCGATTCTAAGCGAGCAGGAACCGCAGCCGGTGGCGCGTTATGCGAGAGAGGTGCCGGCCGAACTGGAGCGGATTAGCTCGAAAGCGCTGCGCAAAAACAAAGACGAGCGGTATCAAACGATCAAGGACCTATTGATTGATCTCAAAGACCTGAAACGCGAGCTGGAGTTGCAAGTGCAACTGCAACGGCGAGCCTCGCGGGAGTTACCTGGACGCGAGACGTCCGAAGACAGCGAGCCAGCGATTGCAGAGACGGCGCCGGTTCAGGTTATGCCGACGGGGGCGGAGGCAGCTCAACCCACGACCTCCAGCGCGGAGTATATTGTCAGTCAGATCAAAAGCCACAAGCGCACTGCTGCGATCGCACTCGCCATCGTAGCCCTGTCCGCCGTCGCCGCTTTCTTCTACTTCAACCGCCGGCCGGTCTTGACGGACAAGGACACGATCCTGTTGGCGGATTTCGTCAACACCACGGGCGATGCTGTCCTTGATGGCACACTGAAAACGGCGCTGGCCGTGCAACTGGAGCAATCCCCGTTCTTGAATCTTTTGTCGGACGAGCGAGTGCGCGAGATGCTGCGTTACATGGAACGCAAGCCCGACGAGCGCGTGACAAAAGAAGTCGCGCGGGAGATTTGCGAACGTCAGGGACTCAAAGCCTTGCTGGTGGGGTCGGTTTCAAACCTCGGCAGCCACTACGTCATTGGGCTGGAAGTAATCAATGCTCACACGGGCGATGTGATAGCCCGCTCACAGAAGGAGGCCGAGAGCAAGGAGCAAGTGATCCGGACATTAGGACTGGCCGCGACCAATCTGCGAGAGAAACTAGGGGAATCACTCAGCTCAATCCAGAAATTTGACGCGCCAATTGAGCAGGTCACGACTACGTCACTGGAGGCTCTCAAGGCCTACTCCTTAGCTAATGAAGCGAACCTGAGGGGTAACTATCCGGAATCGATCAAGCATGCTCGCAGGGGCAATTATTCGGAATCGATCAAGCATGCGAACCGCGCCCTTGAGCTTGATCCCAATTTTATGCGCGCCTACCACGTGCAGTCATCGAATTACGCTATGCTCGGGCAGTGGGAGCTCGCTATTCAACTCGCGACAAAGGCGTTTGAGCTTCGCGACCGGGTCAGCGAGTTGGAGCGGCTCCAAATCTCTTCGAGTTACTACATATCCATCACAGGGGAATTTGACAAAGCCACTGAAGTGCTGGAATACATGAAGCAAATCTATCCCCGCTTCAGCCCAGCCAACAATCTGGGTAATCAGTACGCGGTCTCCGGTCAATATGAAAAGGCTCTTGAAGAATATCGCGAGGCCATTACGGCTAACCCCATTTCCGCCATTCCCTATTACAACCTGTCATTTACATTCACTAGACTCAACCGATTCGCCGAGGCCAAAGAGATTCTTAACCAGGCGTTGGCGCGGAAACTCGATATTCCTCTATACCACCGCGAATTTTATAGGCTTGCCTTCATCAACGGGGATGCCGCGGAGATGAAGCGGCAAGTTGACTGGGCGAGCGCGAGGCCAGGCGAGTTTGCCCATCTGGATTGGCAGTCGTGGACGGCGGCTTTCGCGGGCCAGGGGCGTCAGGCACGCGCATTCTCAATCCGAGCTTTTGACGCGGCAGAAGGCCGCCACGCGAAAGAGGACGCAGCCAAAAGCGCTACTACACAAGCGTTGGCTGATGCTGTGTTCGGGAATTGCGAACAAGTGAAAGAGGGTACGGCAAAGGGAATCGCCCTTGCGCACACCGCCTCTCCCTTTTGGAACGCGGCAATCGCCCTGGCCACTTGCGGCGAACTCGGCCGGGCGCAGGCGCTTCTCGATGAGGATGCAAAGCGGTTCCGGAAGAATACTTTGG
>QHXG01000551.1:3231-5399 GCA_003222845.1 Acidobacteriota bacterium
TGAGTTTCAAAAGATTCTCGACCATCGCGGCTGGGATCCGCTTTCACCCTTGTATCCGCTCGCGCACCTTGGCCTCGCGCGCGCGGCCGTTTTGACCGGCGACTCTGAGAAAGCGCGCAAGGCTTATCAGGACTTCTTTGCGCTCTGGAAAGACGCTGACGCCGATCTGCCGATTCTGATTACTGCAAAGAAAGAATACGAGAAGATGCAGTGAGTTTCAGAGTTGTAGCGATCTGTCGCCGCTTTTCCACGCTCGCTTCGTCGATTCCGATTTTCGTTAGCCTAACCGCTTCGCCGCCACCCACTGGCCTCCATCGACAACCAGGATAGCTCCGTTGATGAAACTCGCCGCGGCTGAGCAAAGAAACACCGCTGCTGATTCGATATCCACGCGTCGGTTTAGCGTATTAACTCTAATTGGACTTTCCTGCGTAAAGTCCGCCTAAAACGGAATATCGCGAACAGCGTTTGGCACTCTAGCGCAGTTGGCCGAAGTCATCTAGAATAGCCTCCGCACTTCCGGGACTTTCGGCCACAGGCATTCGATCACACAACCGGCTCTTCTCCGATGACCCTTTCTGCCGGTACACATCTGGGCCGCTATGAAATCCGCTCAAAGATTGGCGAGGGTGGGATGGGCGAGGTGTATCTGGCGCAGGATACTCGGCTTCATCGCAAGGTGGCGCTAAAGATCCTTCCCCTCAAAGTTGCCGCTAACCAAGATCGGATGCGTCGTTTCGAACAGGAAGCGACTGCCGCTGCGTCGCTAAGTCATCCGAACATCGCGCACATCTACGAGATTGGCGAGACTCAAGGCGTTATTTTCACCGCCATGGAATTCGTCGAGGGTAAGACTCTGCGCGAGAAGATACATCTAGAGGGAACCGAACTAACCAAGTTATTGCGATACCTTCAAAACGTGGCGGAAGGGTTGGCCAAGGCACATGCTGCGGGCGTAGTGCATCGCGATCTGAAACCGGACAACATCATGATTACCGGCGACGGTCATGCCAAGATTCTCGACTTTGGTTTGGCAAAACTGATCGAGCAGCGACCACCGGCAACATCGGCTCAAGGTTCCAGCGAAGTTGACACCGCAATGATGCCGCAGCACTCAACCCCAGGTACGGTGATCGGCACAGTCGGCTACATGTCGCCCGAACAAGCCCAGGGCAAGACCGAAGAGATCGATCACCGCTCGGACATTTTTTCTTTCGGCTGCATTCTCTATGAAGCCGCGACGCGTAAGCGGGCCTTTGCCGGGAAAGATGCTCTCGATTCACTGCACAAGATCGTGCACGCGCAGACACCGCAAATTTGCGAAGTTAATCCCGCGGCGCCGTCAGAACTGCAGAGAATTATTCGCCGTTGTCTGGCGAAGGATCCCGAAGACCGCTATCAAACAATCAAGGACCTAGCAATTGAACTGAAAGACTTGCGGCGCGAGCTGGAAGCCATCGATACCAACATCCCGCCCCCGGCCGTTAGCGAAGCACCAGTCGCCGAAGTTCCACCCGGCCAAACCCTCAGCGCCACGATCAGCACGGCGCCCAGCTCGCTCTCCACCCGCGCCTCAAGTGCCGAATACGTCGTCGCCGAAATCAAAAAGCATAAGGTCGCCGCGATCATGGTCGTGGGATTGATGACACTGGCTCTGTTGGGAGTGGGTTTCGGAGTGTACAGGGTCTTGCGGCAAAAAAAGGCTGCACTCTCATTCCAGTCGGCAAAATTCACCCGGCTTACAAGCACCGGCAAGTCTTTACGCGCCGCGATTTCGCCTGACGGCAAATGGCTGGTGCGGGTCATAGATGACGGCGGGCAGCAGAGCCTCTGGCTCAAGCAGGTAGCCGTCCTTAACAGCGACACTCAAATCGTTCCGCCTACGGAACTTTACTACAGCGGAGTGGCCTTCTCGCCCAACGGCAACTACATCTATTACTCGGTGCAGGAAAAGAATGATCCGAGAGGAACACTCTTCCAGGTGCCTGTGCTTGGGGGCCCTGCCCGAAAACTGCTTACCGGAATTAACAACGCGGTGACGTTTTCTCCTGACGGAAACCAGATAGCCTTCTTCTACTATTTTGAAGATCAAGACAGGTTGATGATTGCGAATGCGGATGGCACCGGAGAACGTATGCTCGCCACGCGAGGCGGCAACGAGTTCTTCT
>QHXG01000552.1 GCA_003222845.1 Acidobacteriota bacterium
AGGTCACCCAGGGATGGAGTTTTGATCGCGAGCCTTCCTGGACTCCTGACGGCAAAATAGTCTACTCGTCAAACATGGGCGGCGGTCTTGATCTGTACTTGATGGATGCTCGCGGCGGTAACCCAAAACAATTGACCGCAAACGCCGGCGCGAACGGCCAGCCGACTATCTCGCCGGATGGACACTACATCATTTTTTCGTCCGACCGGACTGGGGCGCCGCACATTTGGCGAATGGACGTCGAGGGTGGAAATCAGAAGCAACTAACTGATAATCCTGACGTCAGTCCGGACTGTTCGCCTGATGGTCGTTGGGTGGTTTATTCGTCCAGTGCAAATAAGGAAACGATTTGGAAGGTCGGCATTGATGGTGGCCAGCCCCGCCAACTCACTGAAAAGTTGTCTTTTTCTCCGGCGATCTCACCCGATGGAAAAGAGATCGTTTGTTCTTATCTCGAGGATCAGAGCTCCCCCGTCAAGCTTGCCATCCTCCCATTTCAGGGTGGGCCGCCCATCAAGACATTTCCCCTCGCAGGACAGCTCGGGACGAACTTAGCCTGGACCAGAGACGGGAGCGCGGTCGTTTACGTGCTCACGAGCGGCGGCGTTTCGAACCTCTGGGCGCAACCCATGAATGGCACGCCGCCGAAACAGTTGACCGATTTTACTTCGGAGCGGATTTTCTGGTTCGCCTTCTCGCGCGATGGCAAACAACTCGCGCTCTCGCGTGGCACGCAGACAAGCGACGTGATCTTGATCAATTTCAAACAATAACCTGGCGCCACGATCATCGGTTCCAGCACGAACCCCAAACTGAAGATCGCCCAGGCTCGTTAACGCAAGCTATTCGACGCCAGCCAGTGACCGCCATCAACGACAATGATGGCGCCGTTGATGTAGCTCGCCGCGTCTGAGCACAGAAATACCGCGGCATTCTCGATGTCTTTGATTAATCCGAAGCGGCCGAGCGGAACACGCTGGCGAATTTTTTCTTTTATCGGCTCAGGAACCAGCCGTTTCATTCCTTCCGTATCCTCGATAGGTCCGGGAGCGATTGCGTTAACGCGAATGCCGTAACGTCCCCATTCGACCGCGAGATTTTTGGTTAGCGCATCGACGCCGGCTTTTGCGGCGGAAACGTGAAGCTGCATCGGCGTGCCGAGGTAATGCA
>QHXG01000553.1 GCA_003222845.1 Acidobacteriota bacterium
AAGCATCGTCTCGCGTAAGATGCTTTTCCGTCACCAGGAAGTCGATCATCTCGCGCAGCGCCATCTTGGTCGCTTCATTCAAATCTTCGTGCAAGCCCATCGTGATGTAATGGGTGGGCGTCTCGGCGCGCGGCCAGCGCAGATGCATGTCTTTGCGCACGATCAATTGAAAGGTTCCGATCAGCGAAGTCTCCATCGCCGTGATATCGACTTCGCCGTTCCCCTGTCCCGCATGTCCATCGCCCGCGAGAAAGAGCGCGCCTTTCGCGTGTACCGGAATGAAAAGCGTCGTGCCTGCCACCAGTTCTTTGTTGTCAAGATTGCCCGCGTGAATCCACGGCGGTGCGCTTGAGATCCGCCCCGATACGTCCGGTGGCGCAACGCCGATGCTCCCAAAGAATGGCCGCAGCGGGATCTCGATCCCATCGGCAAAATGCGCGACCATTCGCTTCTCGTCGAGCGGAATGATGCGCATCTTCGCGTAAGGAAAATCCTCCGGCAGAAAGCCGCGCCCGGGACTGAACGCGTTATAAGCATAAGGAATCGCCAACTTGATCGATTTGATTCTGACTTCAAGCACGTCGCCCGGCTCCGCGCCTTCTACAAAGATCGGCCCAGTCAAAATGTGCCCGCCCGGCCCTTTGTTCGTGACTTCTTTGTAGATGTCGCGCAGCGACTGCTCAACCTCAGCAGGCTTCACGCCCGCGCCCTCCAGCCTAGTGGGACTCGAAGTGATCAATGTCTGCATCTCAACCGTGTCACCCGACTTGATCCGCAACACCGGCGGCGTGCTCGCATCGTAATAACCCCAGGCGACGGTTTTGGGTGTGGGTTTGAGTTGGAGAGGCTCACGTCCTAGCTCTTGTGAAACGACAATTGTGGAGAATAAAAGTACTGCCGCGTTGAGCGCCATGAGTTTCACTGATTTTTCCTTTCTGCGCCAGCTTGGGATCGCACGGGCACACCGAACTTGAGCACAATTTGCTCCAAATTGGCACGAGTGTATATAGCCCAATCGTTAGGCATTGAATACAAAGCACGGAATGAATTTCACCAGACTGATTAACCGGCCTTTGTCGCTGACACCGTCTTCAAAGATTACAGAAACAGGATCTTGGTAACCGTGTTCTTGTTGCCAATTATCGACACCCGCGAAACACATGCGCGCACAAAATACGTAAGGCTTACCGAAATACTCCTCGAACAGATATGCGGAATTGATTTCGCGGTAGGCATCGAGAACTACGGCGCTTGAAAAGCTCTTTCTGGTGTTCTTGCGTATGATTGCGATCAGGCGTTCGATAAAGCTTTTCCGCCGAATCTCATCACCTTTCCAGCATTCAAACTCTTTCTTGCTGTGCGCAAAGTCCTTCATGTGAAAATACGTCAAACCGTCAGCTGCCATCGCGCATTTCCACTCGGCATCAAATTTAGACCACTGGTCGGCACTCGCCACGTAACCTGATACAACGAGTGCCTTGCTTTCGCCATGCGTGCCACTCTCATCGAAATAAGCAACAAACATCTTGGTAGGAAATTACGGTGTTACCCCTAACGACTTCAAGTGGAGGAACGACTTGGAACTACGCCGCAACGTGTGGACGAATCGCTTTGAGGTCTTCCGACTCTGCTTTCTGCGTCTGATACAAATCCCAGCGCAGTTGCAGGTTCATCCAAAAGTCAGGTGACATGCCGAAGTACTTTGCTAAGCGCAAAGCGATGCTGGGCGTTATGCCCCTCTGATAAGAGATGATCTCGAAGATGCTTTGTGCCGGCACGTGAATGGATCGCGCCAATTCATTCGGATCGATCTCCATCGGCGATAGAAATTCCTCACGGAGCATCTCGCCCGGGTGTGTCGGTGTTCTATTTGTGGGAACGCGAATCATGGATGCTATTTTACGCGATTCAGTGGTAATCAACTATTTCCGCTTGCTCAGGGCCCGCATCGGTCCATATGAAGCAGATCCGAAACTGGTCATTAATGCGAATGCTATGTTGTCCGGCGCGATTTCCGTATAACAATTCGAATCGGTTGCCGGGCGGAATTCGTAGTTCTTTCAGCTCGGTAACTGAATCCAATTGATCAAGCTTCCTCGCTGCTATCCGCCATAATGACTGCGGGCAGGTGTTGCGTGCAGCTTTTGTATTCTTTCCGTTGAAAATATCTTCTGTGCCTTCGTGTCTGAAGGACAAGATCATGGCGGAATAATATCACGAGGTTCCTTCGATTTACGCATGGATCAGTGCACAGGGAATCTCATGCCAGTGGGATGAAGGCAGAATCAAACGATGGGACTTTGAAAAGAATTGTCTCTTGATAGCCGTTTCGTTCTGCGTCGGTCGTGGCTTCGAAAGCGTTATCGCCCACGCCGACCACTTTCTCTTCGGACTCGTCGATTGCGATCCACTTGTCCTCGCACTTCTCCACCTCGGTTCTAAGTTCGGGAACGTCGATCATGGGCATTACCTACAAAGAAGATTTGTTTGAAACTGGTCTTAGGCTGCGCGCGACTTGTTCGGTGCGACACGACGTTTATGCGTTCTTGTGCCGTGGGCTCGGGTCGACTGCCGCTTTGCAATTAGCTCTCGTACTACTGGAACGAGCGCTGTAGGCACTTCCATCGTCGTGCTTTCAAGACCGGACTCGATTTCGGCGACCGCCTCTTCATCAGTTTGCGACTCGTAATATTTGAGCACTCGACGGATACGAGCTTCGTTCCAACCGCGCGGATATTTTTTTGTAGTCATTACTTTTTCCTTTGTTTGCGGCGAACTGCTCGCTTCGCCTTCGGACCTAAGTCATAGGCTGTTATGA